>CAYUYC010000009.1:0-26008 GCA_964448945.1 uncultured Burkholderiaceae bacterium | reverse complement strand
GACCACCGAGATCTACACTATCCTCTTCGTCGGCAGCGTCGTGAGCACCGAAGGCGAAGACACCGGCGAATGGGTGCTGGTCGATTGCGGCGACGCGGTCGTGCACATCATGCAGCCCGCGATCCGCAACTACTACACGCTCGAAGAAATCTGGGGTGACAAGCCGGTGCGCATCAAGCTGTCGAGCGAAGACACCGCCGCTGCGCGCAAGGCCGCGCTGGGCCTCGAACCGGACGAACCCAAAGCCCCGGCCAAGAAAACCGCGGCACGCAAGACCGCCGCCAAGACCGCGGCCAAGAAGGCGCCCGCCAAGAAGACCGCCGCCAAGTCCACCGGCAAGGCCGCGCCGGCCAAGACCGCGGCGCGCAAGACCGGCACCACGCGCCATAAGTAAGCCGGCGGGCGCCAGGTGCAGTTGGTCATCGTTGCGGTCGGCCAGCGCATGCCGGGCTGGGTCGACGAGGCGTTCGACGAATACGCCAAGCGCATGCCGCCCGAGATGCGCATCGTGCTGCGCGAGGTCAAGCCCGAGCCGCGTTCATCATCCAAGACCGCCCAGACCGTGATGGCGATCGAACGCGAACGCATCGAGACGGCCTGCCCCAAGGGCGCACTGCTGATCGTGCTCGACGAACGCGGCCGCGATCTGAGCACGATGGCCTTGTCGCAGCAGCTCGATCAATGGCGGCATGCCGGACGCGACGTGGCCCTGGTCATCGGCGGTGCCGATGGCCTGGATGCGGCGCTCAAGGCCCGCGCCGACGGCCTGATCCGCTTGTCGAGTCTGACCCTGCCGCACGGCATGGTGCGGGTCATGCTGGCCGAAGCCTTGTACCGCGCCCAGACCGTGCTCGCCGGCCATCCCTATCATCGCGCCTGAATCCCGGCGCGGCCCTGCACCCACCGGATACGTCCCGCGCCCCATGCACCGCTTTCCCGCCATCTACCTCGCCTCACAAAGCCCGCGCCGCCAGGAGTTGCTGCGCCAGCTCGATGTCGATTTCGCCTTGCTGCTGCCGGCCGACGAGGCCGAAGCGCATGCGCTCGAGGCGCTGGAAGACCGTGTCGGGCGCGAAGCGCCGCGCCGCTACGTCGAGCGCGTGACGCGGCTCAAGGCCCAGGCGGCGCTGGCGCGCATGCAAGCGCGCGGCCTGCCGGCGCGCCCGGTGCTGTGCGCCGACACCACCGTGGCACGCGGCAACGCGATCTATGGCAAACCGGCATCGGTCGACGATGCGGTCGCGATGTTGAGCGAATTGGCCGGTAGCACCCACCGGGTGCTGACCGCGGTGGCGATCGCCAGCGGCCGGCGGGTGGTGGAAGCGGTGTCGGAAAGCCGGGTCGAGTTTGCGCCCATGACCCGCGCCCAGATCGCAGCCTATGTGGCCAGCGGCGAGCCCTTCGGCAAGGCCGGCGCCTATGCGGTGCAAGGGCGCGCAGCGGCCTTCATCCGCACGATCCACGGCAGCTACTCGGGCATCATGGGCCTGCCCTTGTTCGAGACCGCGCAACTGCTGGCGCGCCTGCGCCACGCCTAGGCGCCGACCGTACCGAAACCGTGCCCCGCCCAGCCTTGGTTACCATGCGGCCA
Organism: uncultured Burkholderiaceae bacterium; assembly: GCA_964448945.1. GTDB lineage: Bacteria > Pseudomonadota > Gammaproteobacteria > Burkholderiales > Burkholderiaceae_E > CAXBRX01. The sequence goes on along the minus strand of CAYUYC010000009.1, from coordinate 24,417 downwards.
TGAGCGAAGACATCCTGATCAATGTGACGCCTTACGAAACACGGGTGGCCGTGGTCGTACAAGGTGCGGTGCAAGAACTGCTGGTCGAACGCGCCGCCGAGCGCGGGTTGGTCGGCAACATCTGCCTCGGACGCGTCTCGCGCGTGTTGCCGGGCATGCAAAGCGCGTTCATCGACATCGGCCTGGATCGCGCGGCCTTCTTGCATGTGGCCGACATCTGGACCGAGCGCAACGGCCGCGACCGCAACGAGGAGCCGCCGCGGCCGATCGAGAAATTGCTGCACGAAGGGCAAAGCGTGATGGTGCAGGTGATCAAGGACCCGATCGGCACCAAGGGCGCACGCTTGTCGACGCAGATCTCGATCGCGGGTCGCATGCTGGTCTATCTGCCGCAGGATTCGCACATCGGCATCAGCCAGCGCATCGAAAACGAAGCCGAACGCGCGCTGTTGCGCGACCGGGTGCAGACGCTGATCCCCAAGGGCGAGGCGGAAAAAGGCGGCTTCATCGTGCGCACCATGGCCGAGGACGCCACCGACGCCGAACTCGCGGCCGACATCGCCTACTTGCGCAAACTCTGGCAACGCATCCGCGCCGACAGCACGACCAGCGGCGCGCCTTCGCTGCTTTACCAAGACCTGAGCCTGTCGCAACGCGTGTTGCGCGACATCGCCAACGAGGACACGACCACCATCCAGGTCGATTCGCGCGAGAACCATGCGCTGCTCAATCAGTTCGCCGAGACCTTCACGCCGTCGATGCAGGACCGTTTGCAGCATTACACCGGCGAGCGGCCGTTGTTCGACCTGTACGCGGTCGACGAAGAGATCGAGCGCGCGCTCGCGCGTCGTGTGGATCTGAAGTCGGGCGGCTATCTGATCATCGATCAGACCGAGGCGATGACGACGATCGATGTGAACACCGGCGGCTTCGTGGGCCTGCGTTCATTCGACGACACGATCTTCAAGACCAACCTCGAAGCGGCGCAGACCATCGCGCGCCAACTGCGGCTGCGCAATCTGGGCGGCATCATCATCGTCGACTTCATCGACATGCAGGCCGCCGAACATCGCGAAGCGGTACTCGCCGAATTGCGCAAGGCGCTCGCGCGCGATCGCACGCGCACGACGGTCAATGGCTTCAGCCAGTTGGGGCTGGTCGAGATGACGCGCAAGCGCACCCGCGAGTCGCTCGCGCATGTGCTGTGCGAATCGTGTTCGACCTGCGGCGGCCGCGGCGCGATCAAGACCGCGCGCACGATGTGCTACGAGATCCTGCGCGAGATCCTGCGCGAGGCGAAGCAGTTCAACCCCAAGGAATTCCGCATCCTCGCCAGCCAAGGCGTGATCGACATGTTCCTCGAAGAAGAATCGCAAAACCTCGCGATGCTCGGCGACTTCATCGGCAAGCCGATCTCGCTCGCGGTCGAGTCGCTGTACACCCAAGAGCAGTACGACATCATCCTCATGTAGTGCCCCGGACTGCCCATGTTTTCGATCATCATCCCGACCTGGAACAACCTGCCGTATCTGCAGCTCGCAGTGCGTTCGATCCGCGAACACAGCAGCGCCGAACACCAGGTGATCGTGCACGTCAACGACGGCAGCGACGGCACCCTCGATTGGGTGCGCGCGCAAGGCCTGGACTACACCGCCACGCCCGACAACGTCGGCGTGTGCTACGCGGTCAACATGGCCACGCGCCATGTGCGATGCGACCATGTGCTTTATCTGAACGACGACATGTTCGTGCTGCCCGGATGGGATGCGAGTCTGGCGCGACATGCCGAAGCATTTCGCATGCGCGGCATCACGTCCTACATGCTCTCGGGCACGATGGTTCAACCGCCTGAGCGCCCGACGCAGCAACCCTATGTGAGCGGTGCAACGGTATTCGCCGATTACGGCCGCACGCCCGACACCTTCGAGGAAGCACGCCTGCTGGCCGAACAGCCGCGCCTGGTACGCGGCTACTGGCGCGGCTCGATCTGGCCGCCGACCCTGGTGACGACCGAAGACTGGTTGCGCGTCGGCGGCTACAGCGTCGAGCTCTCGCCCGGCATGAGCAGCGACAACGATTTCGCGATGAAGCTCTGGCATGGCGGCTGCCGCGTCTTCGTGGGCATCGGCGATGCGTTGGTGTATCACTTCGGCTGCGTGAGCACCGGGCGCATCCGCAAGAACGACGGGAGGCGTCAGTTCCTGCGCAAATGGGGCATCACCCAGCGCGATTTCGACGATCTCATCCTCCACCGCGGCAGCGATCTGCCGGCAGCCGAGGCGTACACCCCGATCGACGCTGCCGCGCTCGAGCCCGCCTTGCGGCGCGCACGCTGGCGCGGTGCGATCAAATCGCGCTTGTGACCATGACGGGTACCGCCGAGATGCCCAGCATCAGCGCCATCCTCATCACCTACAACGAGGCGGCCAATCTGCGCGATTGCCTCGCGAGCGTGGCCTGGTGCGACGAAATCGTGATCGTCGACAACGGCAGCACCGACGGCACGCATGAGATCGCGCGCGAATTCGATGCCAAGCTCGTCATCACCGCCGACTGGCCCGGCTTCGGCCCGCAAAAGCAGCGCGCGCTCGATGCCGCGACCGGCGACTGGATCTTCAGCATCGATGCCGACGAGCGTCTGACCGAGGCCGGCATTGCCGAAATCCGCGCAACGCTGGCGAATCCGCAGCACACCGGTTATTGGGTGCCGCGCAGCAGCCTGTTCGTCTCGCGCTTCATGAAGCACTCGGGTTGGACGCCCGATGAAGTGCTGCGTCTGGCGCGCCGCCATGCCGCGCGGTTCTCCGACCATCTCGTGCATGAACGCTTGTTGGTGCAAGGCAGCCTCGGGCATTTGCGCACGCCGCTCGTGCACCTGAGCTACCAGGATTTCGAGAGCGTGCTGGTCAAGCTCAATCGCTACTCGAGCGCGGGCGCGCGCGATGCGCATGCGCGCGGTAAACGGGCTTCGCTCGGCTCGGCGATCGCGCACGGCGCCTGGACCTTCTTTCGCACCTATGTGCTGCGCCGCGGCTTTCTCGATGGCGCAGAAGGGTTGATGCTCGCCATCTCAAATGCCGAGGCAAGCTATTACAAGTACGTGAAGCTGCGCGAACTCGGCCGGCGCTCGCCGCCCGCGCGCAATTCCTGAGCGCGACGCAAGCGGTATCTGCGCCGCCCGCCCTGCGAGGAGGCGCCATGAAACCCGTTCACATCGTCGGTCCCGACATCGATCTGCATCGACGCGCCTGCCTGTACCGCGCAACCCGACTCGCCGCGCTGGCAGCCCTCGGCGGACCGTTGTCCGCCTGCGGCGGCGCCAAGAACTCCGCGGTCACCGGCGGCGAGGTCAACGCGCAAGCCGCCACCTTTGCCACAGGGCTCGAATACCCGTGGGGGCTCACGTCCTTGTCCGACGGCCGTTGGCTGGTGACGGAAAAGCCCGGGCGCTTGCGCATCGTGAGCGCCGATGGACGCACGCTCGGCGCTCCCATCGCCAATGTGCCCGCGGTCGATTATCGCGGCCAAGGCGGTCTGCTCGATGTCGAGATCGATCCGGACTTCGCCAACAACCGGCGCGTCTACCTGAGCTTTGCCGAAGCCGGCACCGGCGCCGAAGCGGGCATGAACAGCACCGCGGTCGCGCGTGGCGTACTCTCGTCGGACGACACCGCGCTGACCGACGTGCAGATCATCTTTCGCCAGGCGCCGAAGATCGCGAGCACCGGGCATTTCGGCGGGCGGCTCGTCTTTGCGCGCGACGGCAATTTGTTCGTGACGCTCGGCGAGCGCCAGAGCGAAAGTGCACAGGCGCAAAACCTGGCCAATCACATCGGCAAGATCGTGCGCATCGACACCGACGGCGGCGCCGTCGCGGACAACCCCTTCGTCAATACGAGCGGCGCCGCGCCGCAGATCTGGAGCCTGGGCCACCGCAACGTGCAGGGTGCGGCAATGCATCCGACCACTGGCGAGTTATGGGTGTGCGAACACGGCCCGCAAGGCGGCGACGAGATCAACATCGCGCGCAAGGGCCGCAACTACGGCTGGCCGTTGATTTCCTACGGCTGCAACTACGGCGCGACACCCGTCGACAGTTGCACGCCGGTCGGCGGCGCCACGTCGGGGCCGGGGCTCGAACAACCGCAGACCTATTGGGTGCCGACATCGATCGCCCCCAGTGGTCTGGCGTTCTACACCGGCGACCTCATGCCGGCCTGGAAGGGCAACGTCTTCGTGGGCGCGCTCGCGGGAACAGCCTTGTGGCGCCTGACCCTGTCCGGTGATGCGGTGGTGGCGCGCGAGGCCTTGTTTGGCGATCTGCACGAACGCATCCGCGCGGTCAAGCAAGGCCGCGACGGCGCGTTGTACATGATCACCGACAACGCGGCCGGTCGCATGCTGCGCATTGCGCCGGCCGGGTAGCGGTGATCGACATCGGGCCATGCTGCCGCACCCGATGTCGTGATGCACTTCAAGCGGATTTGCTTCGCGGCACGCGGCCCATCAGATAGAACTCGTCGTTGGGACGCATGGCGAGCATGTTGGCCAGGCGGTTGCTCATGCCGAAGAAGGCCGAGATCGCGCCGATGTCCCAGATGTCCTCGTCATCGAAGCCATGTGCGCGCAAGGCCGCGAAATCGTCGTCGCCCACGTCCGCCGAATGCAGCGCGACCTTGAGCGCGAAGTCGAGCATGGCGCGGCGCTTGGGACTCAGATCGGCCTTGCGATGATTGATCGCGACCTGGTCGGCGATGAGCGGGTTCTTGTCGTAGATGCGCAGGATCGCGCCGTGCGCGACGACGCAGTACTGGCACTGGTTGGCCCCACTGGTCGCGACCACGATCATCTCGCGCTCGGCCTTGGACAAGGCCGGGGTCTCCTTGAGCATCAGCGCGTCGTGATACGCAAAGAACGCGCGCCATTCGGCTGGACGATGCGCCAGCGCCAGAAACACATTGGGCACGAAGCCCGCCTTTTCCTGCACTTCGAGGATGCGGGCGCGCAGGTCCTCGGGCAGGCCGGCGATCTCGGGCACCGGCCAGCGCGAAATCGGTGGTCGGGCAGGCGCAGCGGTCGGTGCGTTCATGGCGTGGTGTCTCCTTGCGTCGCGTATTGGATGCGGTGCAGCTTGGCGTAGATGCCTTCCTTGGCGATCAATTCGGCATGCGTGCCTTGTTCGACGATGCTGCCTTTTTGCAGCACCAGCACGCGATCGCAATGCTCGATGGTCGACAAGCGGTGCGCGATGACGATGGTGGTGCGGCCTTTCATGAGCGCTTCGAGTGCGGCCTGGACATGGCGCTCGCTTTCGCTGTCGAGCGCCGAGGTCGCCTCGTCGAGGATGAGGATGGGCGCGTTCTTGAGCACCGCACGCGCGATCGCCAGGCGCTGGCGCTGGCCGCCCGACAAGCGCGTGCCGTTTTCGCCGATCTGCGTGTCGAGCCCTTGCGGTTGGGTGCGCACGAAATCTTCGAGGTGCGCGGCGCGCACGGCCGCCTCGATCTCGGCGCGCGTGGCCGAGCGCTGCGCGCCATAGGCGATGTTGGCAGCGATGCTGTCGTTGAACAGCACGACGTCCTGACTGACCAGCGCGATCTGCGCGCGCAGACTGGCCAGCCGCAAGGATTCGCTCGGATGACCATCGATGAGGATGCGGCCGGCGCTGGGCGAATAAAAGCGCGGCACCAGATTGGCCAGCGAAGTCTTGCCGCCGCCCGACGGACCGACCAAGGCCACCGACTCGCCCGGACGCACATGCAGACTCACATCGACCAGCGAATCGCGCTCGGCGTTTTCGTAGCGCAGGCTCACATGATCGAACACGATTTCGCCGCGGACCTGGGCCAGTTCGATGCTGCCGTGGTCCGCCTCTTGCGGCGCGTCGATCAGTTCGAACACGCTTTCGGCGGCGGCGATGCCGCGTTGCAAGGGCGCGTTCACATCGGCGAGTTGCTTGAGCGGCGGAATGAGCAACAGCCACGCCGCGAAGAAGGCGGTGAATTGCCCCGAAGTCATTTCGCCGCGCGTGCTCAGATAGATCGCCGCGGCCACCACCCCCGCCAATGCTGCGGCGCCCGAGAGTTGCGTGATCGGCGATGAAGCGGCGATGGCGCGCGCGATGCGCATCGCATAGCCGCGCAAGGTGTTGCTGGTCTGGCCGAAGCGTTCGCGTTCGTAGTCGGCGCCGCCGTAGACCTTGATCACCTTTTGTCCGTCGGTCGCTTCTTGCAATACGCCGAGCATTTCGCTGGTGACTTCCTGGCTGCGCTGCGAATGCTCGCGCAAGCGCCGCCCGAAATACGACACGCCGCCGGCCACCACCGGAACGATCGCCAGGGTGATGAGGGTCAGCTTCCAGTTCAGATACACCATGTAGCCGAACACCGCGATGACCGACAAGGAATCGCGCACGAGAATCGTGAGCACATGGGCGAGCGCGCCGCCGATGTTGTTGACATCGGCCGTGAGCTTGGTGATGACCTGTGCCGACGGCAGACGGTCGAAATAGCTCACCGGCAGCACGAGCAATCGATCGAACATGCGCGCGCGCAAATCGAACATCACGCGATTGGAGATGTACGACAGCAGGAAGGACTGACCGAACTCCGCGATCGCGCGCACGATGAAGATCGAAAGGATGATCGTCGGGCCGAGCCAGATGTAGCGCTGCTCGCCCTTGAATCCGCGATCGATCAGCAACTCGAGGAACTTCATGAACGCGGTCTGCGACAACGCGCCGACCAGCATGCAGAGCACCGCCACCGCACTCGCCACGCGATAGGGCTTGAGATTGGACAGCAACCGCAGGTAGGTCTCGCGCCCGCTGGGCAAAGGCTTGGTCATGCGCCGGTCATGAAAGGAATGGGGTGCCCGATCATACCGCCGCGCCTGCGCGCCATCGCCCGGCGGCGGCGCGGGACCTCAATACACGAAAGCCACTTCGCGCGCGCCGGTGCTGGCGGCCACCGAACGCAGCGCTGCATCGTCGGTGGTCAGCCGCAAGGCGTCGCCGAGATCGAGCGCACCGCGAAACACGATGCCGTCGCCGGCCCCTTGCAATTCGACGCGCACCCGCACCGTCGGCTGCGTGGCGTCGTGCGCCATCGCCGCAGCCAGTGCGACCGGATCGCAACGCCCGGCATCGACCACGACCCGGGCGTACTTGGCGAAATGCGCGCGCGCTTGCGGCAACGACCAGATCTGATCCGCGGTGATGCGCAGGCCGCCGCTGAATTCATCGGCGCGCACCGTGCCTTGCACCACGATCACCGCGTCTTCGCGCAACTCCTCGCGCACGGTCTCGAACAATTCGCCGAACACCACGACCTCACGGGTCTCGGATGCATCGTCGAGCGCCACGATCGCCATGCGCCCGCGCCGGCCCGTGGTGATGCGCACGCCGGTGACCACGCCCGCCATCATTTGCGCGTCGCGCGACGATTTGAGCGATGCGAGCGGCGTGCGCGCAATCGCGCGCATTTCATCCTTGACCGCAGTGAACAAGTGTCCGGAAAGCGAGAAGCCGAACACCGCTTTTTCTTCGATCAGCTTTTGCGTATCGGTCCAGGCCAGCGCGGGCACCAGATCGGGGGCTTGCGCCGCGACGCTTTCGTCGCCGAACAGGCTGTTCTGATTGGCCGAGGCCGCCGCCTGATCGGCGTAATCCATCGCGAGTTCGATCGAAGCGAACAAGGCTGCACGGTCGATCGCGAGCGCATCGAAGGCACCCGCGCGCACCAGGGCTTCGAGGGTGCGTTTGTTGACCAGCCGGCGATCGACGCGCTTGACGAAGTCGAACAGGCTCGTGAACGGGCCATCGGTCTTGCGCGCGTTCAGGATGCTCATGATTGCGCCCTCGCCCGTGCCCTTGATGCCGCCCAGGCCATAGCGGATCGCCTTGACGCGCCCTTGCGCATCGGCCACCGGGACGAAGCGATAGTCGGAGGCGTTCACATCGGGCGGCAGGACCGCGATGCCGTTGCGGCGCGTCGCGTCGTCCCACAACACCTTGATCTTGTCGGTGTCGTCGAGGGCGCAGCTCATGTTGCCGGCGTAGAACTCGGCCGGGAAATGCGCCTTGAGATAGGCGGTGTAGTACGCGAGCAAGGCATACGCGGCCGCGTGCGATTTGTTGAAGCCGTAGCCCGCGAACTTCTCCATCAAGTCGAACATCCCGTTCGCGCGCTGTTCGTCGATGCCGTTCTTGGCCGCGCCGTCCGCAAAGATCTTGCGGTGCTTGGCCATCTCCTCGGCCTTCTTCTTGCCCATCGCACGGCGCAGCAAGTCGGCACCGCCGAGCGAATAACCGCCGATGATCTGGGCCATCTGCATGACCTGCTCCTGATAGACCATGATTCCGTAGGTCTCGGAGAGGATGCTTTCGACGCGCGGGTCGGGATATTCGACCTTTTCGCGCCCGTGCTTGCGATCGCAAAAGCTCGGGATCAGGTCCATCGGGCCGGGGCGGTACAAGGCGACGAGCGCGATGATGTCTTCGAACTTGTCGGGCTTGGCCTTGACCAGCATGTCTTGCATGCCGCGGCTTTCCAACTGGAACACGGCGACGGTGTTCGCGGTCTTGAGGATCTCGAACGACGCGGCATCATCGAGCGGAATCTTCGCCAGATCGAACTCGGCGAACTCGCCGCCGCGCAGGCGGATGTAGCGCACCGCCCAATCGAGAATCGTGAGCGTGGTCAGGCCCAGGAAGTCGAACTTCACCAGCCCCACGGCTTCGACGTCGTCCTTGTCGTATTGCGAGACCACGCCGCTGCCGGCGTTTTCACCGGGCGCGTTCTGGGTGTAGAGCGGGCAAAAATCGGTGAGCTTGCCCGGCGCGATCAGCACCCCGCCCGCGTGCATGCCGACGTTGCGCGTAAGGCCTTCGACGCGCGCGGCCAGATCGAGCAGCGCGGCGACTTCTTCTTCGTTCTTGGCGCGTTCTTCGAGCTGCGGTTCTTCCTTGCGCGCGTAGATGAGCTTGTCATCGGGCTTGTCGGGCACCGGCTGGATGGTGACCGTCTTGCCCGGCATGAAAGGAATCAGCTTGGCGATCGAATCGACATAGCCATAGCTCATGTCGAGCACCCGGCCCACGTCGCGGATCGCGGCCTTGGCCGCCATGGTGCCGAAGGTGGCGATCTGCGAGACCGAGGCGACGCCGTACTTGTGGCGCACGTATTCGATGACGCGGTCGCGTCCGTCCTGGCAGAAGTCGATGTCGAAGTCGGGCATCGAGACCCGCTCGGGGTTCAGGAAGCGCTCGAACAGCAGGTTGTACTTGAGCGGATCGAGGTCGGTGATCCCGAGCGAATAGGCGACCAGCGAACCGGCGCCCGAGCCCCGCCCCGGCCCCACGGGCACGCCGTTGTTCTTGGCCCAATTAATGAAGTCGGCCACGATCAGGAAGTAGCCCGAAAACCCCATCTTCACGATGGTGTTGCACTCGAAATCGAGGCGCGCCTCGTAGGCCGGACGTTGGCGTTCGCGTTCGGCCGCATCGGGAAACAGCACCTGCATGCGGCGCGCGAGCCCTTCGGCCGATTGCGCGCGCATGAAATCGTCCAGCGTCACGCCGTCCGGCGTCGGGAACAAGGGCAGCCTGGGCTTGCCGAGTTCGAGCACCAGATTGCAGCGCTTGGCGATCTCGACCGTATTGGCGAGTGCTGCCGGCAGGTCGGCGAACAACGCGACCATCTCGGCCTGAGTCTTGAGGTATTGCTCTTCGGTGAAGCGTCGCACGCGTCTGGCGTTGCCGAGAATCTCGCCATCGGCGATGCACACCCGCGCTTCATGCGCCTGATAGTCGTCACGGGTCAGAAACTGCGCCGGATGCGTGGCCACGACCGGCAACCCCAGCGCGCTCGCCAGCGCCACCGCGGCACCGACATAGGCTTCGACACCCTGATGCCCGGCGCGCTGCAATTCGACGTAAAACCGTTGCGGAAAGCGCCGCGCCCAGGCCTGCGCCGCCGCCTGCGCAGCGGCTTCGTTGCCCGCGGCCAACCAGGCGGCAATCTCGCCCAGGTGCGCGCCGGACAGCGCGATGACGCCTTCGGTGCATTCGTCGAACCATTCGGCGCGCACCTCGGCGCGACCGCGGTATTGGTTCTCCAGCCACGCGCGCGACAGCCAATCGCAGACGCGCAAATAGCCGGCGCGGTTCTGGATCAACAGCAGCATCCGGTACGGCTTGTCCCGCTCGGCGGGATTGCTCACCCATACGTCGCAACCGCAGATGGGTTTGACGCCTTTGCTGCGCGCTTCGCGATAGAACTTCACCAAACCGAACAGGTTGGACAAGTCGGTCATGGCGATGGCCGGTTGGCCATCGGCCTGGGCGGCCCGCGCCAGATCGTCCACGCGCAGGATCCCGTCCACGACCGAAAACTCGGTGTGACTACGGAGATGGACGAAGGACGGGGTAGGAGTTTGCGATGACATATCGCACGAATGTTAGCCGACGTTGCGCAGGCGCCGCGGCACCCGGCACCGCTCGTCGGCGACAACGGCGCGCCAGTCGGTCATGGGCTTCACGCGCGCAGGCCGAAGCCGTTACCGTTCATGACAACGAAAAGGATTGGATCAGCCATGAATGCCTCGCAGCGCGGTGTCACGCTCATCGAATTGATGGTCACGGTCGCCATCATCGCGGTTCTGGCTGGCATCGCGGCGCCCAGTCTTTCGCATCTGATGATGACGAATCGTCTGGCGTCGCAGTCCAACGATGTGATGTCCGCGCTCACGGTTGCGCGCGCCGAAGCGGTGCGGCGCAACCAGCGCGTCGTGATGTGCCGTTATGACGGCATTCTGGCCAACGGCACCGTGCCGGCGACGTTCAACTGCGACGGTGCAGGTGGCGCCTGGGGCGGCGTGGTCGTATTCAACGACACCAATGCCAGCAACACGCGCGATGTCGGCGAAGACCTGATCCGCGCCGAGCGTTTCGACACGACCCGGGTCCAGGTCCAGTCAAGCCCGCAAATCGCCGCGCTGGCCAACGCGTTGGTCTTTCGCGGCGACGGCATTGCACGGGATAACGTCGGCGGCTTCCTGAACACCGGGCAGATCCGCGTATGCGTACTGTCCAGCGACGGATCGAACGCGCGCGACATCGGCATCCGCGGCGGCGGCAAAGCCGTGCTGACCAAGGCGACCGACGCAAGCTGCGCCGCGCCGAACGACTGAACATCGAAGACCAATGGAGTGCAAAGCAATGCGTATCCGTGCCACTGATCGACGCACCGCTCCCAGACGGGTGCGCGGTACGAGTCTGATCGAGATCCTGGTCGCTGTCGTCGTGCTGTCCACCGGCTTGCTGGGCATGGTGGCCTTGCAAGCCAAGGCGCTGCGCAACAATCAGAGTTCGCTCGAGCGCAGTCAGGCCGTGGTTCTGACCTATTCCATCCTCGAACGGATGCGGGCCAATCCGACCGCTGCCGCGGCGGGCAATTACAACTACGCCGGTTCGGCGGCCTGCCCCGCGCCAGCGGGCGGGAGCTTGGCCGGTACGGATGTGGGCCTTTGGATCACCGAAATCCAAGGAAGTCTTGGCCAGGGCGCTTGCGGGTCGATCGCATGTGCCGGCGGTGTATGTACGGTGACGATCGATTGGGACGACTCCCGCGGCATCGGCACACTGGGCAATCTTCAGATCACCACCCGATCGAGGCTGTGATGACGACTCTTCAACCCAGCCGACGTAGCACGGCCTCGGGCTTCACGCTCGTCGAGTTGTTGATTTCCATGGTGCTCAGCATGGTGGTGATCGGTGCCGTGATCGCGGTCTTCATCGCCAATCGTCAGAGCTACCGTGCAACCGAAGGATTGTCGCGCGTGCAGGAAAACGTGCGGCTGGCTTTCGAACTCATGGCGCGCGACATGCGGGCTGCGGGCTCGGTGCCGTGTGGTGCGCGCATCAATTCCGCCGCCGGCGATTCAGATGTGCCGATCTTCGACGTGCTGACCAACAATACGGCTGTATGGTGGGAAGATTGGCGACGCGCCTTGCGCGGATACGAAACCGGCACCGCTTTTCCGGGTGCAACGGCGGCCGCTCCGCAAGCAGCCGACATCGGCTCAGGGGCTGATTCGCTGCAGACCCTGAGCGGGGTTGGAAGCGGCATGGCGGTGACGACACACGACGCCACGACGCGCACATTCACCATGCGAGCCGCAGGCCATGGCATCGCCAACGGCGACATCGCCATGGTGTGCAACTACACCCAGGGCGCGATCTTTCAGGCCAATGGCGTCGCAGGCAATCAGATCGGGCATGCGGCGGGTGGAACACCCGGCAACTTCCAGGGCGACCTGGAATGGGGCGAGTTCAACGCCGTCATCGTACCGAAGCCTTATGCGTTTTCAGCCAATTCGCTGATCGTCCCGGTGCAATCCAGTGGCTGGTACGTGGGTTGCAATGGTCGCGGCACCGGTGGATGCGGCGTGGATGAAGGACGGTCCTTGTACCGCACGCGCTTGGTCAACACCGGCGGCAACGTCGCGCCGCAGGTCGAAGAGATCGTCGATGGCGTGCGCGGCATGAACATCGAGTATCTGGAACTCACGGCTGCCGGCGGACTCCCAGCCAATTACGTGAACGCCACCGCGGTCACCAACTGGAACATGGTGATATCGGCGCGCATCCAACTCACGGTATCGACGCTTGAACAAAGTCTGACGACCGGCCCTGCCGCCGGCAATGCATCGCGTCTGACGCGGACGCTTACCCATGTTGTGAACCTCAGGAATCGCGTGCAATGAACATTCGACACAACCGCCTGGCCGCGCGGCGCAATCAGCAGGGCGTGGCACTCGTCATCGCACTCGTGTTGCTGGTGACCATCACGTTGCTTGGCCTGTCCAGCATGCGCAACACCGGCTTGCAAGAGCGCATGAGTGCCAACCTGTTCGACCGCAGTCTGGCTTTCCAGGCGGCCGAATCGGCATTGCGCGAAGCCGAGGCCGCGATCGTTCCGGCGTCCTTTCCCACGTGCACCGCTCCGTCATGCCTCAACGTATGCAACCTGGGCCTATGTTCGACTCCGCTTGCAACCGAACCGGAGCGATGGAACACCACAGCCTTCAACGGCTGGCAAAACGGTACGGTCGTCAACGCACTGTCAACCAACGCCCCGCAGTACTTCGTCGAGAACATGGGCGTGGTACGCCAATACGCCTGCAAAGGCATGGTCGATGAAGTCGACGCGCAATGCGACGCACCGCGCTACCGGATCACCGCCCGCATCACCTCCGCCAGCGGCGCAGTCACGCTGCTGCAATCCAGCTTCCTTCCCCTCTAATTGAGAGGCCGACATGAAGAACCGTTCAGGTCTGAGCAATTCCGCCAAGATCGCGTTACGCCCGCTGGCCCTGGCGATCGCCATGGCGATGGTCGCGCCCGCCCACGCTGGCCTCGTGATTCCCGACACGCCGCTGCAAACCGGCTCGCAGGTGCCGCCCAACATCTGGTTCATTCTTGATGATTCGGGCTCGATGGCTTGGAACCACATGCCTGGCGCGTCTTCCAGTTGGTCGTCGGAACTGTCGTACAACAGCGTGCTGAAAAATCGAATTCGTTTCATGGCGTCGAACGTCAACACGCTGTGGTACGACCCTGCAGTGACCTATACGCCAGGCACCAAAGCCGACGGCACCTCCTACGCTGACATGACCCTGACCACGGTCAGGGACGATGGTTATACGAGTTCGAGTCATGACGCCTATTTGTGGGTGAACACCAGCAACAAATTGGATGCAGTGACGAGTTGGCCGGACGACACCGATACCATCGACGTCGACAAAAGCTACGCTGTGTTCTATGTGTTGAATACGGGCGCCAGTGCATCGTCAAATGCCAATTACAAGCGCTACGAGTTCAGCAGAACCTCCGGCGGCGTGATTCAAATGCGGCAATGCACGCTCACCACGGCGGGTGCGCGCAACACATGCGGAACGGCAGTCAACGGTGCGACCACCTCCCCAGCCAATTCGTCGCGTACCGTCGCGCAAGAAGCAACCAACTTCGCGAACTGGTTCACCTATTACCGCACCCGGACGCTGATGGCGCGCACCTCGGCGAGCCTGGCGTTCGGCGAACTCAAAGACAATTACCGCGTCGGGTTCGACACCATCTGGCAACGGAGCACGTTCAACATTCCTGTCGGAACCGATGGCGGCTTGTTCAAGAACACCAATCGTTCCACTTGGTTCAGCCGCATTTTCAACGCTACCGCGAGCGGAGGCACCCCGTTGATTCCTGCGCTGGTGCGAGCCGGCGAGTATTACAAGAACAGCACGGCGTCTGGCCCATGGGGGCCTGGCACGGGGGCAGCGCAGACCTCGTGCCGCCCGAGCTTCACGATTCTGACCACCGACGGTTACTGGAACAGCGGCTCGGCCAGCGTCGGCAACGCCGACAACACCGCGGGCTCCACCATCACGGGTGCGAGCGGTGAGACCTATACCTATGCACCGGTCCGTCCGTACCTGGACAGCCAGTCGAACACACTCGCCGACGTGGCGATGTATTACTGGAAGTCCGATCTGCGCGACCTGAAGAACGACGTCCCTGTATCCGAAAGCGATCCCGCGTTCTGGCAGCACATGGTGACCTTCGGAATCGCGATCGGGATGTCGGGATCGTTGGATCCCACCACCGACCTTCCCGCATTAACCTCCGGCGCCAAGAGTTGGCCGAACCCGATGGACACCGAGGATAAGGAGCGGATCGACGATCTGTGGCATGCGGCGGTCAACAGTCGAGGAACGTTCGTGGCTGCGAAGAACCCGACTGAGTTCTCGAATGCCCTCAAATCTGCGCTGTTGAACATCAGCGGTCGCTCCGCCAACGTGTCCAACATTTCGGCGAATTCCTCTTCGCTGAGTACCGGCACGACGATTTACCAAGCAACTTTCAAAACCACTTCTGCGGCCGGCTCGTGGTCGGGCGATGTGGTGGCCTACACGCTCACCACGAGCGGCACGATCCCCGTGGACGGTTCTGGCAAGCCCGCCCCCACCTGGAGCGCTGCCGCCAATGTTCCGGTGGCCGCCTCACGAAAGATCTACTTCAAGAGTGGCTCCGGTACGGTGGAGTTCAACACCAGCAATTTGACGGCGGCCCAGCAAACTACCCTGGGCGGCACAGACGTCATCAACTATCTACGCGGTGACCAGAGCAAAGAAAAGAGTAACGGCGGCACCTTGCGCAACCGCTTTGCCGTGACGGGACATGCACCGCTGGGCGATGTGATCGATTCTTCGCCGATCTTCGACAAGACGACCAACACCGTGTACTTCGGCGCCAACGACGGCATGCTGCACGCGGTGGATGCCGCTACCGGTATCGAGCGCTTCGCGATCGTTCCGACCACGTTGTTCTCGACGATGAAGGACTTGGCCGATCCGCTGTACCCGCACCGTTATTACGTGGACGGCGATCTGGCGTTGTCGAACAAGACGTTGATGGGCAAGTCGATCCTGGTCGCATCCCTGGGCCGTGGCGGCAAAGCCGTCTTCGCGGTCGACGTGACCAATGTGGCGAGCCCGCAAATCCTGTGGGAATACACCGATACCGAGCTGGGCCTGGTCCTCGGGCGCCCATTGATCGCCAAGACCAATGCTTCCGGAAATCCTTGGGCGGCCGTCTTTGGCAATGGGGTCAACAGCACGAGCGACCGCGCCTATCTGTACGCCGTCAATCTGGACACCGGCGCACTGATGACCAAGATCGACTCGACGGTCGGTTCGTCCAACGGCATGTTCGCCCCTCGCGGCTGGGATGACGACGGCAACGGAACGGTCGATTACATCTACGCCGGCGATCTCAAGGGCAATCTGTGGAAGTTCGATTTCCGCTCGGCCTCGGCTGCGTCGTGGACGAACGCGCTCGGGTCTGTCCCGATGTTCGTTGCCAAGGACGATTCGAGCAACCTGCAGCCCATCACCGGCGGTCTGACGGTGGCATTGAATCCTCGCCGCGGCAGCCCATCGTTCGGCATGAAGTGGGTGTTCTTCGGGACCGGTCAGTTCATCACAGAAGCCGACTCGACCGACAAGTCGGTGCAGAGTTGGTACGGCATCATCGACACTGGTGCCGCAGTCACCACCGGCGCGCGTGCAACCGTACTCAGAAAGCGGACGATCGCGACTGAAGATCTGGCGTCGACACCCAAGACCCGTTCCTTCTCAACGGCCGCGGCCAATGACATGGCCGGCAAACAAGGTTGGTATCTGGACTTCCTGGGTGCGGCACCGACCAACACGGCCTATGGTGAACGCGCCGTTTCCACGCCGCAGTTGCTGGGTCCGACAGTACTCAACCTGAACACCTACATCCCGGATGCCGACGTTTGTCAGCCTGGCGGTACTGGATGGCTCAACGTCATCGATCCGTTCACCGGCGGAAAACTCGCGAATGACTTCTTCGGAAATGGCGCATCGTCGATCGATACCGGCATCGGCGGTCCGGGCAAATCGTTGCTGTTCGGCGATGGAAAGCTGATCACCGGCGGTGGCGGCACGGGTGGTAGTGGCGGTGGTGGCGGCGGCGGAGATTGCGACGCCAAGGGCGGTGTAGCCTCGTGCGACGTCAACCTCAACCTCGCCAGCGGCCGGATCTCGTGGCGCGAAATCGTGGATACGCAATGAACCGAATAAGGAAGATTGACATGGGTACCCATCCCAAGCACCACGGCTTCACGTTGATCGAAGTGCTGATCGTGGTCGCCATCATCGGCATCATTGCTGCGATCGCCATGCCGAGTTACTCCCACTATGTGACGAAGTCGCGTCGTGCCCAGGCGGCCTCATGTCTGCAAGAGCATGTGCAGTTCATGGAGCGCTTCTACACCACCAACCTGCGCTATGACCAAGACGCTGGCGGGAATGCTGTCGCGTTGCCCGCGCTTGGTTGCACGACTGAAAACGGCCTCAATACGTACTACGCCTTCGGATTCAACGGCGCGGTTGCAGCGCGTACGTATTCGTTGCAGGCCAGCCCGCTCGGTGCCCAGGCCACCGCCGACGCGCAATGCGCCAACCTGCGCATCGATCAAACCGGCCAGCGCAGCATCACCGGCCCAGGCGCAGTCAAAGACTGTTTTTGAGCCTTGACGCAGGTCAAACCTGCGTCCCACATCCAAGTGACGCGGGCGTCCCGATATCTCGGGACGCCCGCGTGTTGCTTCCGCGATCGCGAGTAGCTGAAATGACTGCGGCACGTTCGATGCCGAAATTCCCCAGTCATCGCTCAGTACATCGCGGAGGGCAGCATGCTCAATGCCGTGCGCACGTCCCGGTACCAATCGCTTGGCGGTCGCTGCAGCACCTTCCGACATCGAACCCGCCAGCGTGGAATGTCTCTCGTCGAGTTGTTGGTGGTGTTGTCCATCCTGGCGATTCTCGCCGCCATTGCGATCCCCAGCTTCGCGCATCAGCTTCAACAACGGCGGGTCGAAGCGCTGGTCTATCGGTTCATCGCTGACCTGCAACTCGCCCGTTCGGCCGCCGTGACGCGCAGCGCGCGTACCACCATTGCGCCGACTGATGGCGAGCATTGGGATCGCGGTTGGCAGGTCTTCATCGACACCAATCGCGACGCCGCCTTGAATGCCGAAGATGTCATCCTCGCTCAAGCGCCCGGTGTCGATTCCGCGTTGACCATCCGCGGCAACGCCAGTGGACAGGATTGGGTGTCCTTCACTGCGGACGGACGGCCCTCGCTCCTCAATGGCTCGTTTCAAGCCGGTACGTTCACCATGTGCGCAGGCCCCGACCTCGGTACGCAAGTCATCATGAGCCGCACCGGGCGCGTGCGGTTACAAGCGGCCGGCAGCGCGTGCTGACCTTCGCCCCGCAAATACCTGGGCTGACTAGGCCGGAAACACGCCGGTCGACAAATAGCGATCGCCGCGATCGCAGACGATGAAGACGATCGTGGCGTTTTCGACTTCCTGCGCGACGCGCAGCGCGACGCACAGCGCCCCTGCCGAAGAGATGCCTGCAAAGATGCCCTCTTCCGCCGCCATGCGACGCGCCATGGTTTCGGCGTCGACCTGCGCGACGTACTCCATGCGATCGACCCGCTGCGGCTCGTGAATCTTCGGCAGATACTCGGGCGCCCATTTGCGGATGCCCGGGATGCTGCTGCCCTCGGTCGGCTGGCAACCGATGATCTGGATCGCGGCGCTCTGCTCCTTGAGATACCGGCTCGTGCCGTTGATCGTGCCGGTGGTGCCCATGCTCGACACGAAATGCGTGACCGCGCCGCGTGTATCGCGCCAGATCTCCGGACCGGTGGTCTCGTAGTGCGCAATCGGGTTGTCCGGATTGGCGAATTGATCGAGCACCAGTCCCTTGCCGTCGCGCTGCATCTGGTCGGCCAGATCGCGCGCGTATTCCATGCCGCCAGTCTTGGGCGTGAGCACGATCTCGGCGCCAAACGCGCGCATGGTCTGCCGGCGCTCGACCGAGAGGTTCTCCGGCATGATCAAGACCATGTGGTACCCGCGAATCGCGGCCGCCATGGCAAGGGCAATGCCGGTATTGCCGCTGGTCGCCTCGATCAAGGTGTCGCCGGGTCGGATCTGCCCCCGCTGTTCGGCGCGCACGATCATGCTCATCGCGGGGCGATCCTTCACGCTGCCCGCGGGATTGTTCCCTTCGAGCTTGGCCAGAAGCACGTTGTTGCGCCGTGCGTTCTCGGCGCCAGGAATGCGCTGCAGACGCACGAGCGGCGTATTGCCGATGGTGTCTTCGATCGTGGGGTAATTCATGAATGGTCCTGTCAGGACGTGCTCCCGGTTCGACGATTCTAACGACCCGCCGATGCGCTGCGATCGACATCTGCGCTATGAGCACATGCGATGAGTCCGCGTGAGACCCGCCGCACACCAGCGGCGCAGCGCCGCCTCACTGAGTTGCGTTCGCGGCTGCCGGACCGATCGTCACGCCACGATCCTTGAGTTGCTGCACCGTCTTCTCGCCATAGCCCGGCACGCGCCGACGGAAATCGTCCCACGAGGCGAATGGCCCGTGGCGCTCACGCTCTTGCAGGATCACTTCGGCGCGCGCCACCCCGACGCGCGGCAATTGCTCGAGCTGAGCACGGTCCGCAGTGTTGAGATCGAGCGCCCAGACAAGCGGCGCAAACGCAAGGCCGATCAGCGCCAGGCCGCCGCGCAGCCAACGCGAAGTCGCATGCACGCGCCGCGTCGATGCCATGGTCACCTCAGGGCTGAACGTCGCTCAAGGCATGCACGTATTGCGCGACGCCTTCTTGCACGGTCATGAACGGCGCCGCATACCCGGCGCCACGCAATGCGTTCAGATCGGCCTGCGTATGCGCTTGATACTTGCCCTTGAGTGCTTCCGGAAAGGCGACGTATTCGAGTTGTCCGGCACGCACGAGGTCCTCGAGCGACAACGCGGCTTCCCCACGCTGGGTGCGCAAGGTATTGACCACGGTCGCGGCGACATCGTTGAAAGGCTGCGCGCGCCCGGTGCCGCAGTTGTAGATGCCCCAGGACATGTGCGCGAGCGCCCGCTCGTAGAAATGCCAGTTCACGCGGCACACGTCTTCGACAAAGATGAAGTCGCGCTCTTGTCCGCCGTTGGGATAGCCGTGCGAGCCTTCGAACAAGCGCACCTTGCCTTCGGCCAGGAATTGCCGGTAGTTGTGAAACGCGACCGAGGCCATGCGGCCTTTATGCTGCTCGCGCGGGCCGTACACATTGAAGTAGCGGAACCCGAAGACCGGCGCGGTCAGGCTCGGCGCGAGTTGGCGCACCACCTGGTCGAACAACAGTTTGGAATAGCCGTAGACATTGAGCGGACGCTCGAACTCGGGCCGTTCGATGAATTGCGTCGAAGCCCCATAGACCGCCGCCGACGAGGCATACAGCATCGGCACGCGCTTGGCCTGACACCATTCCAGCAAGCGCCGCGAATAGCGGTAGTTGTTGTCGAGCATGTAGCGCCCGTCGTGATTCATCGTGTCCGAGCAGGCGCCTTGATGCAGCACTGCGGTGACCTTGCCGAATCGCCCGGCGTCGAGTTCGGCGAAGAAATCACGCAGATCGATGTAGTCGGCGATCGCGCAATCGCGCAGGTTCAGGAACTTGTCGCCTTCGGTCAGATCATCGACGACCACGATGTCGTTGACGCCGCGCGCATTGAAGTAGCGAACCAGATTGCTGCCGATGAAACCGGCCGCGCCGGTGATGATGACGCTCACGGAGGATTCCTTTCGTCTAGACCGACGCGAACAATTCGTCGGCGGTCACGACCGCCGTACCGAGCTTACCGACCACGATGCCGGCCGCACGATTGGCCAGCCTGACCGCGTCCTCGAGTGTGCTGCCCGCGGCCAGCGCCGCAGCCAGGGCGCCAATCACGGTATCGCCCGCACCGGAGACATCGAAGACTTCGCGCGCAACCGTCGGCACATGCAAGGGCGCATCGGCGCCGTACAAGCTCATGCCTTCTTCCGAACGGGTCAGCAACAAGGCTTCGAGTCCCAGGTCGGCGCGCAACGCCTGCGCTTTCGCCGTCAATTGGGCCTCGTCGCTCCAGCGCCCCACCACCTCGCGCAACTCCGCGCGATTGGGCGTGATGATCTGCGCGCCGCGATAGCGTCCGTATTCGCTGCCCTTGGGGTCGACCAGGACACGGCGTCCCGCAGCGCGCGCAGCGGCGATCATGCGTTGGATGTGCGTCAAGCCGCCCTTGCCGTAATCGCTGAACACCACGACGTCGTGCGCGCCGACGATGCGCTCGAACTCGTCGAGTTTGGCCATCAGTGCGTCATCGGTCGGCGCGTTCTCGAAGTCGATGCGCAGCAACTGCTGGGTGCGCCCGATGACGCGCAGCTTGATCGTGGTCTTGACCGCGGCGTCGACGAACAAATGCGGGCGCACGCTGCTGGTTTCGAGCAGCTTGCGCACCGCTGCCCCCGGCTCGTCGTCGCCGATCACGCCGATGAGGCTGGTCTGCGCGCCCAGCGCCGCCACATTGCGCGCGACGTTGGCCGCGCCGCCCAGGCGATCATCGGTGCGTGCGACGCGCACCACCGGGACCGGCGCTTCGGGCGAAATGCGCTCGACGTCGCCGAACCAATACCGGTCGAGCATCACATCGCCGACCACCAGCACGCGCGCCTGGCGCAATGCGTCTTGCATGCTCACTTCATCACCTCGAGTTCTTCTTCGCGCCGCGGCAAGTAGGTATCCCATTGGCGGCAACCGGGGCAATGCCAATAGAACTGGCGCGCCTTGAAGCCGCAATGGCTGCAGGTGAACCGCGTCAGTCGGCGGGTTTGTTCATGCAGCAACGACTTGACCAGTTCGAGTTCCGGCACCTGATCGGGCGATGCGATGGCGACGCGCGCTTCGACCAGCTTGTCCAGTCCGATCAAGGTCGGCGTGCGGCGCAACTCCGCCAGCACGATTGCATGCGCGGCGCGTGCGTCCTCTTGCTGCAGGGTTTCGCGGAACACCACGTCGAGCACGTCGACCGACGGCGATTGCGCCAGCATCGACTTGAGCAGATGCAGTCCCTCGGGGCGCTTGTCGAGCGCGCGATGCGCGTTCATCAGGCGCTCGGCGACCAAGGCCAGATGCATCGGACTTTGCCGTTCGACACCGACCCAAAGATCGATCGCACGCACGGCATCGCCACGCGCATACGCGAGGTCGCCTGCCAGGATGGAAGCGCGCACGCTCTTGCGATGCTCGTCGAACGCCGCGCCGAGCGCGCGCTCGGCATCGTCCAGTCGCGACTGGGCCAACGCGCTTTGTGCCAGCTCGCAATGAAATTGCCCGATGCGCGCGCGCAGATCGATGTCGGCGACGGCCTCGAGTTCGCGTGCCGTCGTGATCGCACGATCCCATTCCTTCTCGATCTCGTAGATGTCCACGAGCGCTTCGAGCGCCGGCCGCGCCACGCCGCTCGCGCGCAAGGCCGCGAAGGCTTCTTCGGCACGATCGAGCATCCCGGCCTTGAAGAAATCGTGCGCGAGTTCGAGTCGTGCGCGCTCGAGTTCGGCGACCGGCAGATCGACACGCGCGAGCAGCGATTGATGCATGCGAATGGCGCGGTCGGTTTCACCGCGACGCCGGAACATGCCGCCCAGGGTGAAGTGCAACTCGACCGTGTCGGGATCGGCCTTGACCGCTTCGATGAAGCTGTCGATCGCGCGATCGGGCTGTTCGGTCAGCAGGAAGTTCAGCCCCTCGAAATACGCGTTGGGCAAGGCCTTCGAGCGCTCGAGCAAGTGCTTGATGTCCACGCGTGCGGCGAACCAGCCCAAGCCAAAGATCAGGAAGGCCGCAGGAACGGCCAGCAGAAGAAGAACTTCGATGTCCATAAATCGAAAGAATCTCTGCGCTCAGCCCAGGCGCGGCGGCTCGGCAGGGGTGCTGGTGGTAGGGGGCGGCTGAAACTCGCGGGCGCGGCGCAGTTCGCGTTTGTCGCGGACCACCGTGGGCACCACGACCAACACGCCGAACAAGGTTCCCGCGCCGAAGAACAGCAACACGATCAAGGCCATCGGCGCCGACCATTGGCCCAACAGAAAATCGACCGTCGCGCGCTCGGTGTTGAGCAAAGCAAAGCCGAAGAACAGCGCAAACAACAGGAGGCGAAATGTCCAGACAAGAATCTGCATGGCGTGGTCTGCGTGCGCGCGTTGACGGTGCAGCGAATCATAGTCGATGCGACGCCGGTGGTTCGCGTTGCACAGCCCGCTTGCAAAAGAAAACGCCACCCGACGGGTGGCGTTTGCAGACGATATGCGCGCTTGGCGCATCGGCTCAAGACATCTGAGCGCGTTGCGCGGCCGCGGCATCGCGCAGTGCGGCCTTTTCGTCCACGCGTTCGCGCAATTCCTTGCCGGCCTTGAAGTGCGGCACCCGCTTGGCAGGCACCGCGACCTTCTCACCGGACTTCGGATTGCGCCCCACGCGCGGCGGCCGCACGTTCAGCGAGAAACTGCCGAACCCGCGGATCTCGATACGGTGGCCGGCCGCCAAAGCGTCGGCCATCGCATCGAGGATCGTCTTGACCGCGAGGTCGGCGTCCTTCGCCACCAATTGCGGGTGCCGCTCGGACAGCCGCTCGATGAGCTCGGACTTGGTCATGACTCAGCGCAACTTGCCGATCACTTGTTCTCGTTGAGCTTGGCCTTGAGCAGCGCGCCGAGGTTGGTGGTCCCCGACGAAGCGCCCGTCTCGTTCATCTTTTGCAGCGCGTCGGCGGTATCGGCGTTGTCCTTGGCCTTGATCGACAGGTTGATGCCGCGGGTCTTGCGATCGACGTTGATGATCATCGCGTTGACCTTGTCGCCCACGTTCAGCACGTTGCGCGCGTCTTCGACGCGGTCACGGCTGATTTCGGAAGCGCGCAGGTAGGCTTCGATGTCATTGCCCAGATCGACCACGGCACCCTTAGCGTCGACCGACTTGACCGTGCCTTCAACGATGGCGCCCTTTTCATGCGAGGCGGCATAGTTGTTGAACGGGTCGCCTTCGAGTTGCTTGACGCCCAGGCTGATGCGCTCGCGCTCGGTGTCGATGGCCAGGACCACGGCTTCGATTTCGTCGCCCTTCTTGAACTTGCGCACGGCTTCCTCGCCGGCTTCGTTCCAGCTCAGGTCGGACAGATGCACGAGGCCGTCGATGCCGCCGTTCAGGCCGATGAACACGCCGAAGTCGGTGATCGACTTGATCGCGCCCTTCACCTTGTCGCCCTTCTTGTGGTTGGACGAGAACTCTTCCCAAGGATTGGCCTTGCATTGCTTCATGCCCAGGCTGATACGACGACGTTCTTCGTCGATCTCGAGGACCATGACTTCGACTTCGTCGCCCAGTTGCACGACCTTGCTCGGCGCCACGTTCTTGTTGGTCCAGTCCATTTCGGAGACGTGCACCAGGCCTTCGATGCCGGCTTCGATCTCGACGAACGCACCGTAATCGGTGAGGTTGGTGACCTTGCCGAACAGACGCGTGCTTTGCGGATAACGGCGCGACAGACCCACCCACGGATCTTCGCCCAGTTGCTTGACGCCCAGCGAGACGCGGTTCTTTTCTTGGTCGAACTTGAGGACCTTGGCGGTGACTTCCTGACCGACTTGCAGCACTTCGCTCGGGTGACGCACACGACGCCAGGCCAGATCGGTGATGTGCAGCAGACCGTCGATGCCGCCGAGGTCGACGAACGCGCCGTAATCGGTGATGTTCTTGACCACGCCCTTGACGATTGCGCCTTCGTGCAGGGTTTCGAGCAGCTTGGCGCGCTCTTCACCTTGCGAAGCTTCGATGACGGCACGGCGCGACAGCACGACGTTGTTGCGCTTGCGGTCGAGCTTGATGACCTTGAATTCGAGGGTCTTGCCTTCGTACGGCGTGGTGTCCTTGA
>CAYUYC010000008.1:0-26499 GCA_964448945.1 uncultured Burkholderiaceae bacterium | reverse complement strand
GAGCAGGGCGATCTTGGCCTTCATCGCCTCGGCATCGGCCTGGGCCTTGAATGCCCCGGCCTGCAGCAGGTATTTGGTCTTGTCGTCGGCGGCAACGGCAGGTTTGGCATCGGCCGGCTTGGCTGCTGCGGGTTTGTCCGCAGCGGGCTTGGCGGGCGCGAGATCGTAGAACGAGAACTTCTTGTCGCCTTCGGCGCCTTGATCGGCGGCAGCAGGAGCGGGGGCCGTGGCCGGTGCTTCCTTCGGATAGAAAGGCTTGTTCGGATCGGGCAGCGCGGCGCCCGAGACCGGCGCGGCGTCGGGCTTCACGCCGTTGCCCTTGTCGACGAAGGGGATCGGTGCCTTGGTGATGAAAAGCGCGACCACGACCGCGATCGCGAGCCCGCAGATCAGGCCCGCGATGAAGCCGATGAAAGTGCTGCCTGCCTGACGCCGTGCCCACTGACCCACGCGCATTCCTGCCTCCCGAGAAAGTCCGATTGTGCCTGCGCGGCTCACATTTTGTCCGGCGCCGAGACGCCGAGCAGCGCAAGCGCGTTGCGCAACACCTGGCGCGTGGCGACCAGCAAGGCCAGGCGCGCACGCTTGACCGCTTCGTCGTCGACGAGCACGCGGTCGGCGTTGTAGAAGCCATGAAAATCCGCCGCCAGTTCACGCGCATAGAACGCGATCTGGTGCGGCGCGAATTCGCCCGCGGCCTGGGCGACCGCTTCGGGGAATTCGGCCAGGCGCTGCAACAGCGCCATCGCCTTGGGCGACAACAAGGAGCCCAGATCGGCCTGCGCGAGCTGAACCTCGTCGCCGCCGTCGCGTTCCTGCCATTGATTCAGCACCGAGCAGATGCGCGCATGCGCGTACTGCACGTAATAGACCGGGTTCTCGTCGGATTGCGAGAGTGCGAGATCGACATCGAACACGAATTCGGTGTCGGCCTTGCGGCTCGCGAGGAAGAAGCGCACCGCGTCGCGACCGGTCCAGTCGATGAGGTCGCGCAGCGTGACATAGCTGCCCGCGCGCTTGGAAATCTTGACCTCTTCGCCGCCTTTCATGACGGTGACCATCTTGTGCAGCACATAGTCGGGATAGCCGGCCGGAATCCCCAGGCCCACGGCCTGCAGCCCGGCGCGCACCCGCGCAATGGTGCCGTGATGGTCGCTGCCCTGGATGTTGACCACCTTGGCGAACCCGCGCTCGAACTTGGCGAGGTGATAGGCAACATCGGGCACGAAATAGGTGTAGCTGCCGTCGGACTTGCGCATCACGCGGTCTTTGTCGTCGCCGTAATCGGTGCTGCGCAGCCAGAGCGCGCCGTCGGCTTCGAAAGTCTTGCCCGCGGCGATCAGCGCCTGCACGGTCTTCTCGACCCGGCCGTCGGTGTACAGGCTCGATTCGAGGTAGTAATTGTCGAACTTGACGCCGAATGCCTGCAGATCGAGGTCTTGTTCATGGCGCAGGTAAGCCACCGCGAATTGCCGGATCGATTCGACATCGTTCACATCACCCGAGGCGGTGAAGGCGCGGTCGTCGGCATGCACGGTCTTCTTGGCGAGGAAATCGGCCGCGATGTCGGCGATGTATTCGCCGTTGTAGGCGGCTTCGGGCCAATCGGCATCGCCGGGCTTCAGCCCTTGGCAGCGCGCGCGCACCGAGACCGCCAGATTGCCGATCTGCACGCCGGCATCGTTGTAATAGAACTCGCGCGTGACCGCATGGCCTTGCGCCGCGAGCAGATTGCAGATCGCATCGCCGAGCGCGGCCTGGCGACCATGGCCCACATGCAAAGGCCCGGTCGGGTTGGCCGAGACGAATTCGACCATCACCTTGGCGCCTTGCGCGGCGTTCGAGCGGCCGAACCCCGCGCCCTCGGCCAGCACCTGCGCCACCACCGCCTGTTTGGCGGCCGGCTGCACCTGCAGATTCACGAAGCCCGGCCCGGCCACTTCGGCGCCCGCGATCAGACCGCGCGCATCGGCATCGGCGAGCAGCGATTCGACGATGGCCTGGGCCAACTCGCGCGGATTCTTCTTGAGCGGCTTGGCCAATTGCAGTGCGATGCTGGTGGCCAGATCACCGTGCGCAGCCACTTTCGGACGTTCGAGCGCGACCGCGGGCGCAGCGCCGCCCGTGACGCGGACGACGGCTTGCGCGATGTGCTGCGCGATCTGTTGTTTGGTGGCCTGGAGCATGGGCAAACGCCCGGCGCGAAGACGCGCCGGCGCCTAGGGAAATGGGGCGCCGATTATAGCGAACGGGTCCACCCGCCCCGTACGTGGCACACTGGACTCGACACCCACGGAGACCCACGATGAGCCTGGTCCGTTTCAGTTCCAAAGCCGCCGGCGAAATCTTCATGTTCGAAGACAACGCGCGGCGCATCTTCGAAATCATCGGCAAGGACGCGAGTCCCAAGGGCATCGTGACCGCCGAACAAGTCCCCATGGCCCTGGCGGCGCTCAAGGCCGCGGTCGAACAAGAACAGCGCGAAGCCGCTGCCCATGGCCCGGCGGCGTCCAACCCGGATGACCTGCCCCACGGCGAGAACCCGCAATTCGTCCGTCTGGGTCAGCGCGCCTTTCCGCTCATCGACATGCTCGAACGCGCGGCCAAGAAGAAAGTCGACGTGCTCTGGGGCGTGTAGCCGCGATGCGGGCGCCCCCGTATTCCGGCGCGCACCCGGTCCACCGCATAATGAGCGCGCTGCGGCACAGGCCGACGGCGCAGGCGAGGAGACGACATGCAATACGACATCACGATCGACTATGGCCGCGACGAAGAATTCCATTACGCGGTGTCGGTCGACCCTACGCGCGAAGCGATCGCCGAAGCGCAAGCTTGGCTCGACGCGCAATTCGTCGAACTCGGCAGCGAACCTTTGCGCCCGACCGGCAAGGTGCTGACCGCCGACAAGGTCCTGGTGATCGCGATCGACGCCGGCGCCAAGCGGTTTCGCGACGACGCCGCCTGGGCCGATCGTTATGCGCGTTCGGCCGCGCTCGCGCTCAACCGCGCGGTCATCCGCGTCAACGCCGCCGAGCGCGTGGTCGGCTACTGAACGCCGTTGCCGGCTGCAGCATTGTGCAGGTGCCGAACTGCTGCTCTCGGCACCGCGCCACCATCGCGCCGCGCTGACAATCGCTTCAGACGGTCCTTGCCATCACGGCCGCGTGCGCGGCGCGTTGATCGTCGCCGATCTCGCCCACATTGAAGTACTGGGCCTGCGGATGCGCGAAGTAAAAGCCGCTGACCGATGACGCGGGCAGCATCGCGTAGCTTTCGGTCAGGCTCATGCCAATGTCTGAGGCCTGCAGCACCTCGAACATCGGCGCTTTGACTTCGTGCTCGGGGCAGGCCGGGTAGCCGGGCGCCGGACGGATGCCGCGGTAGCGCTCGGCGATCAGGCCCGCGGCGTCGAGCGTTTCGTCGGGCGCATAGCCCCAGAGGTCTTTGCGCACACGTTCGTGCATGAGTTCGGCCAGAGCCTCGGCGAGCCGGTCGGCGATCGCCTTGACCATGATGGCCGAGTAATCGTCATGCTCGGCCTCGAAGCGCGCGACGATTCGGTCGATGCCGCCGCCGGCCGTGACCGCGAACAAGCCGAGGTGATCGGCGATGCCCGAAGGCTTGCCGTCGATGAATTTGGGCGCGATGTAATCGGCCAGCGCCTTGTTCGCCACGCCTTCGCGCTTGGCCGCCTGTTGGCGCAAGGTGTGCCAGCGCAGCGCCACCTGGCTGCGCGTTTCGTCGGTGTACAGCTCGATGGTTTCGTCATCGACCGTGTTGGCCGGCAGGAAAGCCACCACCGCGCTCGCGCTCAGCCAGCGGTTGTCGATGATCTTTTTGAGCATCGCCTGGCCGTCGGAGAACAGCTTGCGCGCCGATTCACCGACCACCTCGTCGTTGAGGATGGCCGGAAAGCTGCCGTGCAAATCCCAGGTCTGGAAGAACGGCTGCCAATCGATGTAGCGCGCGATCTCCGCGAGGTCGTAATTCTTGAACACGCGCCGGCCGAGGAATTTGGGCTGGGGCGGCACATAGGCCGACCAATCGAGCGCGGGCTTGTTGGCGCGCGCTTCGGCCAGCGTAACCAGGGCCACCGCCTTGCGGTTTGCATGCTGGGTGCGGATGCGGTCGTAATCGGTCTTGAGATCGTCGATGTAACGCCCGGCGGCTTCGTCGGAGAGCAGATTGGCCGCCACGCCCACGCTGCGCGACGCGTCGGACACATAGACCACCGGCCCTTCGTAATGCGGCGCGATCTTGACCGCGGTATGTACGCGCGAAGTGGTCGCGCCGCCGATCAACAGCGGAATCTTCTTGACGCGGAAGTAATCGTCGCGCTGCATTTCGGCAGCCACATACGCCATTTCTTCGAGGCTCGGCGTGATGAGGCCCGACAAGCCGATGATGTCGGCGCCTTCGACCTTGGCGCGCGCAAGGATCTCGTTGCACGGGACCATGACGCCCATGTTCACGACCTCGAAGTTGTTGCACTGGAGCACGACGCTCACGATGTTCTTGCCGATGTCGTGCACATCGCCCTTGACGGTCGCGATGACGATCTTGCCCTTCGAACGCACATCGCCGCCCGCGGCTTCGATCTGGCGCTTTTCTTCCTCGATGAACGGGATCAGATGCGCGACCGCCTGCTTCATCACGCGCGCGCTTTTCACCACCTGCGGAAGGAACATCTTGCCCTGCCCGAACAAGTCGCCGACGATGTTCATGCCGTCCATCAACGGCCCTTCGATCACTTCGATCGGCCGGCCGCCGCGCGCGGCGATCTCGGCGCGCACGCTTTCGGTGTCTTCGACGATGTAATCGGTGATGCCGTGCACCAGCGCATGCGCGAGCCGTTCGCCCACCGGCTTGCTGCGCCATTCGAGGTTTTCTTCCTTCTTGGCCGCGCCGCCCTTGTACCGGTCGGCGATTTCGAGCAGCCGTTCGGTCGCACTCATGCCGCCGGCCGGGCGGCGGTTCAACACCACATCTTCGACGCGCGCCTTGAGTTCGGGATCGAGGTCGGCATACACGCCGAGCTGGCCCGCGTTGACGATGCCCATCGTCATGCCGGCCTGGATCGCGTGGTAAAGGAAGACGGTGTGGATGGCTTCGCGCACCGGCTCGTTGCCGCGGAACGAGAAGCTCACATTGCTCACACCACCGCTCACCTTGGCGTGCGGCAGATGCTGCTTGATCCAGCGCGTGGCCTCGATGAAATCGACCGCGTAATTGTCATGCTCTTCAATGCCGGTCGCGATCGCGAACACATTCGGGTCGAAGATGATGTCTTCGGGCGCAAAGCCGACCTGCTCCACCAGCAGCTTGTAGGCGCGCGCGCAGATTTCGGTCTTGCGCGCATAGGTGTCGGCCTGGCCCTGTTCGTCGAAGGCCATCACGATCACCGCAGCGCCGTAACGGCGGCACAGGCGCGCCTGTTCGAGGAAGGTCGCTTCACCTTCCTTCATCGAGATCGAATTGACGATGGCCTTGCCTTGCACGCATTTGAGGCCGGCTTCGATCACGCTCCATTTCGAGCTGTCGATCATGATCGGCACCCGCGCGATGTCGGGCTCGGACGCGACGAGGTTCAAGAACCGCGTCATCGCGGCCTTGGAATCGAGCATCGCCTCGTCCATGTTCACATCGATGATCTGGGCGCCGTTCTCGACTTGCTGGCGCGCGACCGCGAGCGCTTCGTCGTATTGCTCGCCGAGGATCAGGCGCGCGAAGATCTTCGAGCCGGTGACATTGGTGCGCTCGCCGACGTTCACGAACAAGGCGTCGGGGCCGATCTTGACCGCTTCGAGGCCCGAGAGTTTGAGCACGCCGGGCTCCACCGCCGGCACCGCCCGCGGCGCAACGCCGTCGAGCGCCTTGGCGATCGCGCGGATATGGTCGGGCGTGGTGCCGCAACACCCGCCCGCGATGTTCACGAAGCCCGCTTGCGCGAATTCCTTGACCAGGCCCGCGGTGATCGGCGGGGTCTCGTCGAAACCGGTATCGCTCATCGGATTGGGCAGACCCGCGTTCGGATAGACGCTCACGAAGGTGTCGGCAATCTTGGCGACTTCGGCGATGTAAGGCCGCATCAAGGCCGCGCCCAAGGCGCAATTGAGGCCGATCGACAAGGGCCGCGCATGACGCATCGAATGCCAGAACGCTTCCACCGTCTGGCCCGACAAAATCCGCCCCGAGGCATCGGTGACCGTGCCCGAAATCATGAGCGGCGGACGGGCGTCGCCGGTCAGGCCGCGTTCTTCGAACAAGGTGTCGATCGCGAACAGCGCCGCCTTGGCGTTGAGGGTGTCGAAGATGGTCTCCACCAGCAGCACATCGGCGCCGCCGTCGAGCAGGCCGCGCGCTTGTTCGTGGTAGCTCGCGACCAGTTCGTCGAAGCTGACATTGCGCGCCCCCGGATCGTTGACATCGGGCGAGATCGACGCGGTCTTGGGCGTCGGGCCCAAGGCGCCCGCAACGAAGCGCGGCTTGTCGGCGCTTGAGTATTTGTCGCAAGCCGCACGCGCGATCCGCGCCGAGGCCAGGTTCATCTCGTAGGCGAAGGCTTCGAGGTGGTAATCGGCCTGGGCGATCGCGGTCGCGCCGAAGGTGTTGGTTTCGACCAGGTCGGCGCCCGCCGCCAGGTATTGCTCATGGATCTCCTGGATCACCTGGGGCTGGGTGATCGACAGCAGATCGTTGTTGCCCTTCAAGAAGACGTCTTTGCCCGGCACTGCGAAACCCGCAAACCGGTCGCCGCGGAATTGCTCTTCCGTCAGCTTGTAGCGCTGGATCATGGTGCCCATCGCGCCATCGA
Source organism: uncultured Burkholderiaceae bacterium (assembly GCA_964448945.1). GTDB lineage: Bacteria > Pseudomonadota > Gammaproteobacteria > Burkholderiales > Burkholderiaceae_E > CAXBRX01. Next base: position 19,685 of record CAYUYC010000008.1, on the reverse strand, counting down.
GAATGAGGATGCGTTGGCGCAGCAGGTCGGGCAGTACTTGGGCGGCAGTCATGGTCATGGCTCTTTGGGGTGAATCGGCATCTTATCGCGCACCCGCCCATCCCTCGCCGGCCATATACCCTATGGGGTATGTTGACATCGATACCCCCCAGGGTATACATTGCGCGCCCTGGAGGATATCCATGTCACGTCAATTCCTGTTTTTCGCATTGCTCGCCGCCAGTGTTGCGGCATCCGCGGCCGAGCCGGTCGCCAAAGCCCAGGTGCGCTCGGTCGAACGCATCTATGCAGCCGACGCCGTCATCGAATCGACCGCGCAGGCGAATGTCGCCGCACAGATCAACGGCCGCATCCTGGCCGTCAACGTCGACGCCGGCGACCGTGTGCGCAAGGGCCAGGTGCTCGCGCGCATCGACACGCGCGAAGCCGATGCCGGGGTCGCTTCGGCCGGCGCGCAAGTTGCCCAGGCCGAAGCGCAGCTGGTGCAAGCGCGCCAGAACTATGAGCGCACCCGCGATCTGCGGGCTCAGAACTTCCTGAGTCAGGCGGCCCTCGATTCCGCGCAGGCCAGCCTCAAATCGGCCGAAGCCGCGGTGGCGGCCGCCAAGGCCGGCGCCAACCAAGCCGGCACCGTGCGCAGCTTTGCCGAAGTGACCGCACCATTCGACGGCATCGTCGCGACGCGCAGCGGTGAAGTCGGCGATTTTGCGGCCCAGGGCAAGACGCTGTTCGTGGTCTACGCGCCAGGCACGCTGCGTGCGGCCGCAACCGTGCCGCAGGCCTTGGTCGGCGATCTGGGCCGTGCGCGCGTGGCCGATGTCGAAGTGCCTTCGCTCGACAAGTCCCTCCCCGCGGGCAAGCTGACGGTGCTGCCGGCCGTCGATGCGCGTTCGCTGTCGCAACGCGTGCGGGTCGATCTGCCCAAGCCCGAACTGGCGATCCCCGGCATGGCGGCCAAGGTCAATCTGGTCATCGGCACCGCGCAGCGTCTGGTGGTGCCGACCAGCGCCATCCTCCATCGCGGTGAATTGACCGCGTTGCAGATCGTGAATGCCGACGGCAAGAAGTCGCTGCGCCAGGTGCGTCTGGGCGAGCGCTTCGCGGGCGATCTGATCGAGGTGCTGGCCGGCGTGCAGGACGGCGAACAAGTCGCCCTCCCGATCGCGCCCGCCGCCACCGCCGCGGTCACCTCTCGTTGAAAGGCCGGTGCCGCGCATGACTTCCGCCAATTCGAAGCATGAGCCGACCGTGCAATCCAGACGGCTCGGCATTTCCGGGCGCATCGCCCAGGCATTTTTGCAATCGCCGCTCACCCCGCTCATCGCGCTGGTGGCCTTGTTGCTGGGCGTGTTTGCGGTCGGGATCACGCCCAAGGAAGAAGAACCGCAGATCAACGTGACGATGGCCAATGTGCTGATCCCTTTCCCCGGCGCGACCGCCAAGGAAGTGGAAAGCCTGGTCACGATCCCGGCCGAACAGATCGTTTCGCAGATCGCCGGCGTCGAGCATGTGTACTCCGCGACGCAACCCGGCATGGCGGTGCTGACGGTGCAGTACAAGGTCGGCGAGGACCGCATCGCGGCGCTGGTCAAGCTCTATGACGTGCTCAACAGCAACAGCGATTGGCTGCCGCAATACGCGGGCGTCGGTCCGTTCGTGGTCAAGCCCAAGGGCATCGACGATGTGCCGGTGCTCACGCTGACGCTCTTTACCAAGGACCAGCGCCGCGGCGCCTACGATCTGCAAAAGGTCGCGCACACACTCGAGACCGAACTCAAGCGCGCGCCCGGCACGCGCGAGATGGTCACGGTCGGCGCGCACGATGCGGTGGTGCGCGTCGAACTCGACAGCGAACGGCTGGCCGCGCAAGGCCTGACGGTCTCGCAGGTTGCCGGCGCCTTGCAGGCTGCCAACGCGTCGACGCCCGCCGGCCGTCTGGTGCGCGACAACGCGGAAGTCGAACTGCGTACCGGCGTGTTCATCCAGAACGCGGACGATGCCAAGCGCATCGTGGTCGGCGTCGCGGGGGCGCGGCCGATCTATCTGAGCGATGTCGCCAAGGTCAGCACCGGCCCCGAACTGCCCACGCGTTACGTGACGCATTACGACCGCGACGGCGCTTGGCCCGCGGTGACCTTGTCGATCTCGAAGAAGCCGGGCGCCAACGCCTCGACCGTGACCGACGATGTGCTCGCGCGCGTCGAAGCGCTCAAGGGCGAAGTCATCCCCGAAGGCGTGGAGATGACCATCACCCGCAACTACGGCCAGACCGCGAGCGACAAGGCGCAAAAGCTGATCCAGAAACTCATCTTCGCCACGTTGTCGGTGGTCGCGTTGGTCTGGGCCACCCTGGGCCGGCGCGAAGCGGTGGTGGTCGGCATCGCGGTGGTGCTCACCTTGGCCGCGACCTTGTTCGCGTCCTGGGCCTGGGGCTTCACCATCAACCGGGTGTCCTTGTTCGCGCTGATCTTCTCGATCGGCATCCTGGTCGACGATGCGATCGTGGTGGTGGAAAACATCCACCGTCGGCGCGCGCTCGAGCCCGATACGCCCGCGGCCGAGATGATCCCCGGCGCGGTCGACGAAGTCGGCGCGCCGACCATCCTCGCCACCCTGACCGTGATCGGTGCCTTGTTGCCCATGGCCTTCGTGACCGGCCTCATGGGCCCGTACATGAGCCCGATCCCGATCAATTCGTCGATGGGCATGTTGTTGTCCTTGCTGGTCGCTTTCGTGGTCACGCCCTGGCTCGCGCTGCGTCTGGGCATGGTCAGCGATCACGGCCCGGTGCATGCGTCGGCCGACAAGCTCGGCGAGCGGCTGCAGCGCTTCTTCACGCGCGTGATGCGCCCCTTTCTCGACACGCCGCGCGCCCAGCGCAATCGTCGGCTGCTCTGGGGCGGCATCCTGCTCGCGATCGTGATCTCGGTCAGTCTGGCCGCGGTCAAGCTCGTGGTGCTCAAGATGCTGCCCTTCGACAACAAGTCGGAATTCCAGGTGGTGGTCGACATGCCGACCGGCACGCCGGTCGAACGCACGAACGCCGCGTTGGGCGAACTCGCCGACGTGCTGCGCACGGTGCCGGAAGTGACGACCGTGCAAAGTTATGCCGGCACTTCGGCTCCGATCAACTTCAACGGTCTGGTACGGCAGTACTACTTGCGCACCGCACCCGAACAAGGCGATCTGCAGGTCAATCTCGTCGACAAGCACGACCGCAGCCGCAAGAGCCACGAGATCGCCAACGCGGTACGGCCCGCGCTGCAAGCGGTGGCCGACCATTGGGGCGCCGATCTCAAGGTGGTCGAAGTGCCGCCCGGACCGCCGGTGATGAGCCCGATCGTCGCCGAGGTCTATGCGGCCGATGATGCGCAACGCAATGCGCTGGCCAAGAAGATCCGTACCGCCTACGCGGCCACGCCCGACATCCACGCGATCGACGATTCGACTGCCGATCCGGCACCGCAGATCGTCTTGCGCATCGACCAGCACAAGGCGGCCTTGCTCGGCGTGTCGGCGTCGGACATCGCGCGTACCGTGCGCATCGCGCTCGCGGGCGAGGCGGTCACGCCGGTGCACGATGCGCAGGCCAAGTACTCGGTGCCGGTGCAATTGCGCCTGCCCGCCGCGTCGCAAGGCGATCTGAACCGCGTGCTCAAATTGCGCGTGATGGGCAGCGACGGCCCGGTGCCGGTGTCCGAACTCGTGCAGGCGGCGCAAGTCACGCGCGATCAGCCGATCTATCACAAGGACTTGTTGCCCGTGACCTATGTGTTCGGCGACATGGGCGGCACGACCGACTCGCCGCTGTACGGCATGTTCGGCATCCGCTCGACGCTCGACACGATGGGCCTGGGATCGCTGGCCGAATACTGGATCCGCCAGCCGACCGATCAGTACACCCAGCCGGCGTTCAAATGGGACGGCGAATGGCAGGTGACTTACGAGACCTTCCGCGACATGGGCGCCGCCTATGCGGTCGGCCTCATCCTCATCTATCTGCTGGTGGTCGGGCAGTTCAGAAGCTATGTCACGCCGCTGGTGATCATGGCGCCGATTCCGCTGACCATCATCGGCGTCATGCCCGGCCATGCGCTGCTCGGCTCGCAATTCACCGCCACCTCGATGATCGGGATGATCGCGCTGGCCGGCATCATCGTGCGCAACTCGATCCTGCTGGTCGACTTCATCCACCTGCGCCTCGACGAAGGCGTGTCGTTCGCGCAAGCGACGATCGATGCCGCCGCGACCCGCGCCAAGCCGATCGTGCTGACCGCGGTGGCCGCGATGATGGGCGCGCTGTTCATCCTCGACGATCCGATCTTCAACGGCCTGGCCATTTCGCTGCTGTTCGGGATCTTCGTCTCGACCTTGCTCACGCTGGTGGTGATCCCGGTCTTGTACTACGCGATCAACCGCCGCAAATACTCAACTTCCGAAGGAGAACCCGCATGACCGTCGACCGTCTGATCCGCATTTTCGCGGGCAGCTTCATCCTGATTTCGCTCGCCCTCGGCGTCGAAGCCAGCCCGGTGTTCGTGTCCAAATACTGGCTCTGGTTCACGGCGTTCGTCGGGGCCAACCTGCTACAGTTTGGCTTCACGAATTTCTGCCCGCTGGGCCTGATCCTTCGCAAACTCGGTGTGCCCGAATCGGTCAGGACCTGCTCATGAACGACATGGATGCTCAGGAACAGGCGAAGACGAAGCGCGACATGGTGGTGAGGTTGCGGCGCATCGAAGGCCAGTTGCGCGGCATCCAGAAGATGATCGAGGAAGACGCGAACTGCGAAGACATTGCCCAGCAATTGTCGGCCAGCCGCAAAGCCCTCGACAAGGCGTTCTACAACATGCTCGCCTGCGCGATCCAGCAACCGCAGGCCTTTCCGCTGGCCGAATCGCGCAAGAAGGAACTCGCGCCCGAGGGACACCTCAAGCGCGTGGCCGATCTGATCGCCAAGTTCGCCTGAAGCACCAACGAAAAAAGGCGCGAGCGTTCAACACGCTCGCGCCTTTTTTTGTATGCCGCGACGTCGGGGGCGATACGACCCCTCAGTGCATGACCACCGGTTGTTGCATCAGGTCGCCAAAACCGCCGAGGAATTCGTCGATCTCGTCCATGGACGGTTCGGAATCGATCAGTTCGCTCACCAATTCGCGGAAATGCAAGGCCAATGGCCCGTCGAGGAAGATCTCGCGCCGGCTGACCTTGTCCATGATTTCGTAACCGCCCAGAAAGGCATGGCCACCGCGCACCTTTTCCGCCGCGACATCGGGCTCGTCGGCGAGCACGCCGGGAAACTCGACGACGCAGTACATCGGACTGTTGTAGATCATGTGCATGGTGAACCTCCGCCTTGAACCCAAGTCTTTCACTCCACAACTTGGATTACGGCAGATCTGGGGCTGACTTGACCGGGTTCAAGCCGGCAAAAACCGGGGATATTCCACGAATCCCGCCGATCAATCGCCGGCCATGCGCAGATGCGGTGCGAATTGCGCCTCGCGGATCACCTTGTACACACCCTCGACATGGTCTTGCGCGGCCGTCACCACCACGATGCGGGCGATGCCGCCGCGACGGATCAGGCGCCCGAGCGTCACGCGCAAGGCCAGATTGCCGACACAGCACGCGCAACCCGCCAGACCGTGCGTCTCGACATCGACCGCATCGCCGAGCGGAGCGAACAATCCGTCGACGATGAGCGCCCAGCGCTCCCCGGGTGGGCGAGCCTCGCATTGCGCACGCAGCGCGCTGGCTTGCGCACGCGTGATCACTTGCACGGCAATCGTCATCGAGGCTACTTGCGCCAGAACGTCGGCGTGAACGGAACGAGCAGGGTGATCAGCTCGAGCCGGCCGAGCAGCATGGCGGCGGTGCACACCAAGGTCTGGAAATCGCTCAGCGATTGGTAGTTGGTCGCGGGGCCGACCTTGCCCAATCCCGGCCCCATGTTGTTGATGCAGGCGACTGTCGCGGTGAACGCGGACTTGGCATCCAGCCCCGACACCATCAACACGAAGGCGGCGAGCACGATCGTGGCGCCATACAACAGCATGAAGGCGAAGATCGCGTAAAGCACGTTGGCGTCGACCGCCGATTCGCCCAGGCGCACCGGACTCACCAAGCGCGGGTGCAGGGTGCGTGCCAGTTCACGCCGGGCGAGTTTGATCAGCACGATGGCGCGAATCATCTTGATGCCGCCGCCGGTCGACCCCGAACTGGTGGCGAACACGCTCAGGAAGATCATGAACAAGGAAACGACGATCGGCCAGCGCTCGTAGTCCACGCTCGCGAAGCCCGTGGTCGACGCGACCGAAACCGTGTTGAAGTAACCCTTGCGCAATGCCTCGGTCACACTGGTGCACACGCCTTGATCGAACAGATAGGCCGAGACGAGCGCCCCGCCGCCGATCATCGCCAGCAGCACCCAGCGCGCTTCGGCGCAGGCGAAATACGGCGAGAACGATTTCTTGCGCCAGGCGAGGAAATGCATCGCGAAATTGACGCTCGCGATGATCATGAACACCACAGCAAAAAAATCGATCCAAGGATGGTCCTTGAAGTACTCGAAGCTCGCATCGTGGGTCGAGAAGCCGCCGAGGCCCATGGTCGAGAACGCATGGCAGACCGCGTCGAACCAGGTCATGCCGGCGATGCGAAAACACAGGATGCACGCCACGGTGATGGCGACATAGACGCCGTACAGGCCCTTGGCGGTCTCGGCGATGCGCGGCGTGAGCTTGCTGTCCTTGATCGGCCCCGCGGTCTCGGCACGGAAAAGCTGGCTGCCGCCGACACCGAGCAAAGGCAGGATCGCGACCGCCAGGACGATCACCCCCATGCCGCCGAGCCAGACCAGCAAATGCCGCCACAGATTGATCGAAGGCGGCAAGGCATCGAGTCCGGTGAGCACCGTCGCACCGGTGGTGGTGAGACCCGAGACGGTCTCGAACAAGGCATCGACGAAGGACAGCGGCGTGGCGGTCTGCTCGAAATACAGGATCAAGGGCAAGGTCGCGCAAGCCGGGATCACCGTCCAGACCAGGGACACCAGCAAGAACCCGTCGCGCGGCTGCAATTCGCGCCGGAACTTCATCGTCACCAGCCAGGCCAGCAGCCCGCCGCCCATGGTGTACGCGATCGCCTCGTCGTAGGCATACAGCGCGGCGTCGTGCGCATACCAGGCGAGCGCCAACGGGATCGCCATCGTGAGCGAGAACAGCATCACGATGAACGCGAGCACATTGACCACCGGGAACACTTGCAGCACGAACCCGGCCGGGACTTCCGAGGCGCGCCGCACCGGCGCGATCAGGCGCGAACGTACGCTGGGGCGTTTTCTGGCCATGGGCGTGCCTAGAAGAACCCGACGCCGACCTGGAACAGGCGCTCGACCTTGGGCAGCATGCGCTTGTTGTCGATGAACACGATCACGTGGTCTTCCGATTCGATCACCGTGTCGTCGTGCGCGATCATGACCTTGACGGCAGTGTTGGTCTTGCCCTCGCCGTTGGTGTGCAGGCCGCGCACGATGGCGCCGATCATCGCGCCCTTGGGCAAATCGATGTCGTCGATGCGCTTGCCCACCACGCGCGAATCCTTGGTGTTGCCGTGCGCGACCATTTCGAGCGCCTCGGCCGCACCGCGCCGCAGGCTGTGCACCGCAACGATGTCGCCGCGGCGCACATGGCGCAGCAGTTCGCCGATGGTCGCGTGGCTGGGCGAAATCGCGATGTCGATCGCGCTGCCTTGCATCAGTTCGGCGTAGCTCTTGCGGTTGATGACCGCCAGCGTGCGCCGCGCGCCCAGCCGCTTGGCGAGCAGGCAACTCATGATGTTGTCCTCGTCGTCGTCGGTGAGTGCGAGGAACAGATCGGTGTCGTGCACGCTTTCATCGACGAGCAGGTCTTCGTCGGTGCCGTCGCCGTTGAGCACGAGCGTGGACGCTTCGAGCTGGGTGGCGAGGTAATCGCAGCGCGATTTCACCGATTCGATGATCTTGACGTTGTAGTCGTCGCCGAGGCTGCGCGCGAGGCGCAGGCCGATGTTGCCGCCGCCGGCCACGATCACCCGGCGCACCGGTCGATCCATGCGCCGCAATTCGCCCACCACGGTGCGGATGTGCTGGGTCGCCGCGAGACAGAACACTTCGTCGCCGGCCTGTATGACCGTCTCGCCGGTCACCTTGAGCGGACGGTCGTTGCGAAACACCGCGACGATGCGCAAATCGATGCCCGGGATCTGTTGGCGCATGTCGCCGATCGGATGCTGGATGATCGGTCCACCCTCTTCGGCGCGCACCGCGATCAGGCTCACGCGCCCTTCGCCGAACTCCAGCACCTGCAAGGCGTCGGGATACTCGATCAGGCGCTCGATGACGTCGACCACGCTTTGCTCGGGGCAGATCACGGTCTGCGCCTCGAAACCGCCTTCGCCGGTGATGTCGGGGACTTCCTGGAACTGCGACGAGCGCACGCGCGCGATGCGCGTCGGGATGTTGAACAATTGCTGCGCGAGCTTGCACGCGACCAGATTGGTTTCGTCGAGCGCGGTGACGGCGATCAGCATGTCGGCGTCTTCGGCGCCGGCATCGCGCAGCACCGACGGCAGGATCGCGCTGCCGGCCAGCGTACGCAGATCGAAGCGTTCTTGCAGCTGATTGAGCTTCGCGCCGTCGGTGTCGACCACCGTGATGTCGTTTTGTTCGGAGACCAGGCTTTCGGCGACCGACTCGCCGACACGCCCGGCGCCGAGGATGATGATCTTCATGAAGCGCGTCGAAGGACTCGCGCGCCGCCCATGCGGCGCGTCACGCGCGCAAATCTACCGGATTCGCTGCGGGAGCGGGCTGCGCTTTCGCACAGCGCGCAGGGCAAGTTCAGAACTTGGATTGCAAAGGTGCGAACTTGTCCTCGGGCGAGGACGTGGTGCCGGTCAATCCGGCCTGGGCATTGGCCGCCGCTTCGGCACGGCGCGCGCCGCGCGCGAGTTCGACGCCCAATTGCTTGAGCTTGCGATACAAGTGCGTGCGCTCGAGGCCGGTGCGCTCGGCCACGCGCGTCATGCTGCCGTGCTCGCGCGAGAGATGGTGCTCGAAATACAGGCGCTCGAATTCGTCGCGTGCTTCGCGCAGCGGCAAGTCGAGATTGATCGGGAACGGCGCGGCAGCGATGGGTTGCATCACGCGCGGCACGGTGGTCGTCCCCACGGCGGGCGCCGGCATGGGATTGAGACCCGGCTCGACCGGCACCACACGCACGGTCGGCGTCGGCGTCGCGCTTTGCTGCGCCATGCGATGCAATTGCGCGCGGGCCAGTCCTTTTTGCACTGCCGCGAGCAGCTTTTGCATGGTGATGGGCTTTTCGAGGAAGTCGAGCGCGCCGTAGCGGGTGGCCTCGACCGCGGTATCGATGGTGGCGTGCCCGCTCATCATGATGACCGGCATGGTGAGCACGCGTTGAGCGACCCATTCCTTGAGCAGGGTGACGCCATCGCATTCCGGCATCCAGATGTCGAGCAAGACGAGATCGATCTGTTCCGCGCTGCGGATTTGCCGCGCCTGAGCCGCGTTTTCTGCGGAATGGACGACATGCCCTTCGTCGCCGAGGATCTCGGACAACAGTTCGCGGATGCCGATTTCGTCATCCACGACCAAGATGTTTGCCATGCTCGATGCCTTGTTTCTTTAGGCCAGCCCTCAAGAACGGGCAAGGCGGAAAAATGTAATGCTGACCAACGCACCGCCGGAATCGACATTCTGGATTTCGACGCGCGCTCCGTGTTCTTCGACGATCTTGCGCACGATTGCCAGACCGAGTCCGGTGCCACGCGCCTTGGTGGTCACGTACGGTTCGAACGCACGGTGCAGCAGCTTGGGATTGAACCCGGTACCCCGATCCTGCACCTCGAGCCGGACTGCGTCGTGCTTCGTTCCGTCAGCGGCCACGTATTCTAGCGCCCTGGTCCGGACGATGACACGCGGTTGCCCCAGGTCGTCTAGCCCTATTTCGCCAGTTTGCATGCGTGCCGCGACCGAATCCTGGGCATTCTGCAGCAAGTTATGGATGACTTGCCGCAACTGGCTCGCGTCACCCTCGATGGGCGCGAGGTCATTGCCGAGTTCGACGCGCAGGCCGCGATCCGACCCCGCGTACAAGCCCAGCACGTCTTCCACCAGGCCGTTGAGATCGAGTGCGGCGAGTTGGGTGGGCGGCATGCGCGCGTATTCGCGGAACTCGTCGACCATGTGCTTCATTGCAGCCACTTGGGCGACGATGGTCGTGGCACCGCGGCGCAAGATCGCAGCGTCTTCGGGCGAGAGTTTGTCGACGAGCTTTTTTTCCAGACGCTCGGCCGAGAGCTGGATCGGCGTGAGCGGATTCTTGATCTCGTGCGCGACGCGCCGCGCCACCTCGCTCCAGGCCACCGCACGCTGCGCCGAGATCACGTCGCTGATGTCATCGAACACGATGACATAGCCCAGCCCCGCCGCCAGTGCCAGGCGCGAGCCGCGCGCCAGCAACACCAGGGTGCCGGCATCGCCGCGATCGATTTCGAATTCGTGCTGCCAGGCCAGATCGCGCAATTCGACATCGAATTGCTTGCGCAACTCGGCGGCGATCGCGCTGATCGCCGGCAGCGCATCGAGCGGCGCACCGCTCGAACGCAACAACTCGTCACCAAGGATGTCGCCCGCCGCGGCGTTGGCGGTGATCAGGCGAAATTGCGGATCGAACACCAGCACGCCGGTCGAGATGTTGGCCAGCACGCTCGACAAGAAACTGTTGGCGCGCTCGAGTTCGGCCTCGCGCGTGAGCACTTGCGCGCGCGCTTCGCCGAGCTGGGTGGTCATCGCATTGAAGGATTGGGTGAGGGCATCGATCTCGTCGCGCGTACCGGTCTCGGGCAAGGGCCGGTAATCGCCGCCCGCGACGGCGCGCGTGCCCTCGGCCAAGGCCAGCAGCGGCCGCGCGAACCGCGTTGCCATGATCAGGGCGGCCACCATGGCGGCGAAGGCCGCGAGCAACAAGGTCATGGTGAGCGTGATCGCATAGATCTTGCGCAGGCCCTGGCGCGCCAACGAGAGCTTTTGGTAGTCCTGATACACCGCTTCGACGCTTTGCGCGTTCTGCGCAAACTGCGGCGACATGGGTTGGACGATCTGCAGATACCGTTGTTCGGCATCCAGATCGAGCGACGCGGCGCTGCGCGGAACCAGCACGATCGCGCGTACCCGCAAGGCGCCGCCGACATCGAGTTCGCCCGACGCATCACCCTCGATTTGCACCACCGAGCGCGCGACCCGCAGGCGTGCCAGCGTGGCGCCGCTCGGCACGTCGGGCACCAGGGTGATGCCGCCGCCCGCCGAGGCCAGCAATCGGCCGTTGGCAGTGAAGACGATCGCCTCGCTCACCTGGGCTTGCTCGCGCAAGCGGATCAACAACGGTCCCACCATGCTCGATGATGAATCGGCCAATTCGAGCGCCATCGCGCGCGCTTTCGCCGCCGCGTCGGACTTGAACGCGTCGAGCGCGCTGCGGCCGAGATTGATGCCGGCTTCGAGCGCGGCATCGACACGCGGGTTGAACCACGATTCGAGGCTGCGCGCGAGGAATTGCACCGACACCGTATAGATGAGCACGCCGGGCAACAAGCCGATGAGCACGAACAAGAGGGCGAGCCGTGCCATGAGCCGTGCGCCGAACCGGCCGTTGCGCCAGCGCTGCCACAACCGGAATCCGAGCACCACCACCGTCAGCAGCAGCAACACCAGCAGGCCGGCATTCAGCCACAACAGCAAGGTGTAATTGCGCTCGAAGAACTCGCTATTGGCCGAGGCCGAGACGAACAGAAAGAACAACACTGCCGCGAGTGCGGACAACGCAACCGCCAGATAACGCAGCACGCGGCGCATGCGGCGCGCGCGCACGCGCGCGTGATCGGGATCGAGAACGTCGGTCACGGCTTGAAGTCGAACTGATACCAATCCGACGCGAGCGCCCATTCGCGGTTCGTGATCGCGTTGAGCTGGAAGGGCTTGGGCAATTGGTTCACATCCAAACGCATGCGGACCTGGACCGAGTACTTCTGCCCGGGGCGCAATGCGCTGCGATCACCGATGCGCCAATTGCGCACGCGTGCCATCGAGACCACGGCGCTCGACACATCGTCAAAGCGTTGCGCGAGCGGCCCCGCGCCGATGACGACGCGGTACTGGCTGGTCAAGGCGTTGTACGACAGGCGCGCCGAGTGCTGAGCGCTGAGCACGCGCTCGTCGAGCCAGTACCAGCGATTGCGTTTGATCTCGATGTCGGCGACGAAATACAGCGCCACGCCGCGCTGGACCGCATCGGCGAGCACCGGATTGAAATCGATTTCGAAGTCGGCATCGGCATACCAGCCGTCTTCCTGCGCTTCGATGCTCGCCTTGCGCGCTTCGATGCCTTCGGCATGCACGATGCTCGCGCTCAACAGGCACAACGCGGTCAGACACGCGAGCAGACAACGATGTGCAATTCCGATGCGCGGATGCCGCTCAGCGAACGCTGCGCTTGGCAACCCGTGCATAGAAGAATCCATCGTGGTCGAGCGCATTGGAATCGGTGGGCAGCAATTGACCCGGTGCATCGAGGCGGATCGCGTCGGGATGACGCGCGAGAAAACGCTGCACCTGGGCTTCGCCCTCCTGCACAAAGACCGAACAGGTGGCGAAAAGCATTGTGCCATCCGGTCTGAGCACCCGCCAAAGCGCATCGAGAATGCGTGCCGCAGTTGTTGCAAGTTGGTCAATGTCGCCGCGTCGACGCAGCCAGCGGATGTCGGCGTGACGCCGGACGATGCCCGACGCGGTACAAGGCACGTCGGCCAGCACGCGGTCGAATGGCCGACCATCCCACCAGTCGTCCACGCGCGCGGCATCTCCAGATCGCACCTGGGCGCTCAGGCCGAGCCGCTCGAGATTCTCGTTGATGCGATCCAGACGCGCAGCATCGGAGTCGAGCGCCAGCATTTCGCAATCCGCGCGTTCGAGCACATGACAGGTCTTGCCCCCGGGGGCGGCGCAGGCATCAAGCACACGCATGCCGTCATGCACATCGAGCAAAGGGGCGGCGAGTTGCGCGCCGGCGTCTTGCACCGACCACCAGCCTTGCGCGAATCCGGGCAGATCGCGCACCGGTCGGGGCGTATCGAGCCGCACCGCATCGGGTGTCGGCCACGCGTCGCCGATGTGGTCGAGCGCATGCGCGACCAGCCCGGCATCGGCCAATGCCGCCAACACCGTGGCGCGGTCGCTGCGTCGGCGATTCACGCGCAAGGTCATCGGCCCCGGACGATTGCCGACTTCCAGCACCGCCTCCCATGTCGACGGGCAACTGCGTCTGACTTCATCGATCCACCAGCGCGGGTAGTTGTAATGCGCCACCGGATCGGTGCGCAGCACGGCGTCGAGCGATGCACGCTCGCGTTGGCAACGGCGCAGCACGGCATTGACCAATCCGCGCGCGCGCATGGGCGCGGCCTCGACCGCTTGATCGACCAGCGCATGCTCGGTGTACGCCGGCTGCGCATCGGTCAACAAGGCCAGGGCGCACACCAGGAGCTCGCGGATCGGATCGGCCGGTTGACGCTCGACCAGACGCGCCAGCAACGCGTCCGCGCTGCCGCGACGGCGCATGGTGCGATAGGCGATGTCTTGAATCGCGCCGCGCGCACCGGGCGACGGGATGTTGCGGCTTGCCTGCGCGAGCGCTTTCGGCAGGGCAGTGCCACTACGAACGCTGCCGACCGCAAGCGCGGCGGCACGCAATTGAGCGGCAAGCGTATCGGGGGCAGGAACCATGCGCGGATTCTATGCGCAACCGGGCCATTGCATGACAAATCATGCAATGGCCCGGCGGGCGAAGAACTTCAGCGTGCTGACATCAAGCCGGGTAACTGCCGGTGCGGGCCATTTCCATGAGCCGCGCGACGCGGTCTTCGGTCGCGGGGTGGGTGCTGAACAAGCCGCGCAATCCGCCGCCCGAGAGCGGATTCATGATCATCATTTGCGCGGTCTCGGGGTGCGCTTCGGCAGGCGCCAGCGGAATGCCTTGCGCATAGCGATGGATCTTTTCGAGCGCGGCGGCCAGCGATTGCGGGTCACCGGAAATCTCGGCACCGCCACGGTCGGCCTCGAATTCACGCGCGCGGCTGATGGCCATCTGGATGAGGGACGCCGCGAGCGGCGCGAGGAACATCACGAGCAGCCCCGCAATCGGATTGGTCGGACGACCTTCTTCGTCGCGACCACCGAAGAACATCGCGAAATTGGCGAGCATGGAAATCGCGCCGGCCATGGTCGCACTCACGGTGCTGATGAGGATGTCGCGATGCTTCACGTGCGCGAGTTCGTGCGCCATCACGCCGCGCATTTCGCGCGCCGAAAGAACGCGCAGGATGCCGGTGGTCGCGGCCACCGCAGCGTGTTCGGGATTGCGTCCGGTGGCGAATGCGTTCGGCGCGTCTTCGTTGATCAGATATACGCGCGGCATCGGCAGTCCGGCGCGCCCGGCCAGTTCCTTGACCATGTTGTAGAACTGGGGCGCGGTGGTCTCGTCGACCTCCTGCGCGTTGTACATCTTCAGCACCATCTTGTCGCTGAACCAGTAGCTGAAGAAGTTCATTGCGATGGCGATCGCGAACGCGATCAGCATTCCCTGCTGGCCACCGATCACCGAGCCGATCGCCATGAACAGCGCGACGATGCCCGCCATCAGTACTGCGGTCTTCAGGTAGTTGAACATGCGGATGTTTCCTTGGAGTTCGACCTCCGCAATTTTGCGGAGCGCTGATTAGATGTCGCCGGCGCGCGCAAATTCAAGCGCACAAGCGACTTAGCCCCGTCGCGCGAGGGCAAGTTTGCAACCGATTGCGACAAACGCCAGACCGGTACCGCGTTGCAGCCAGAGCTGCATGCGCGCGCTGGCGCGCAGACGTTGCGTGAGGCTGCCCGCCATCCAGGCGAGCGTGCAGGTGTAGGCGGTGCTCATGGCGACGAAGATCGCGCCGAGCAAGAGGAACGCGCCGGTGCGGCCGCTCGCGTCCGCGTGCACGAATTGCGGGAAGAACGACAAGAAAAAGATGACGACCTTGGGATTGAGCAGATTGGTCAACATGCCTTGCGCAAACAGCCGGCGCATCGTGCGCACCTGTTGGGCTTCGGCGCGTCCGGGATCATGTGCAGATGCATCGCGCTCGATGCGCGCCGACACGATCAAACGCACGCCCAGCCAGATCAGGTAGGCCGCGCCCGCGTACTGGACGACCGCAAACGCCGCGGGCGACGCGGCGATCAAGGCCGTGAGTCCGAACGCCGCGAGCAAGGCATGCACGCAGCACCCGAAGGCAATGCCCATTGCGCTGGCGATCCCCGCCGCGCGTCCTTGCGCCACGCTGCGCGCGACGATGTACGCGGTGTCGGGCCCGGGCGTGAGATTGAGCAGGAAGACCGCCATCATGAACAGGCTCAGGTCATGCACGCCGGACATCGCGCCCTCCGCCCGGGTTCACAGCGCGGGCCGCGGCTCGGCGCCGACGAAACGCGCACCGACGGCGATCGGCGATCCGGCGAGAAACTCCCGCGCGGGCAGACGTTTGCCGCCCGGCTTTTGAAGTTCAGACAGCCCAATCGCCTTGCCGTCTCCGCAAGCGATGACGACGCCATGCGCATCCGCAGCCAGCACGGCGCCAGGCGCGCCCGCAGCTTCGACCACCCGCGCACGCCAGCATTTGAGCGGCAAGGCGCCATCGGTTGTTGCCAGCGTGGCGACCGCGCCGGGCACCGGATCGAAAGCGCGCACGCGATCGACGAGGGTCTGCGCCGGCAATGTGAAATCGAGCACCGCCTCGTGCTTGTCGAACTTGTGCGCATAGGTCACGCCGGCGGCAGGTTGCGGTACCGGCACCAGCGTATCGAGTTGATTCAACGCATCGACGATGAGGGTCGCGCCCAATGCGGCGAGCTTGTCGTGCAGCACCCCGGTCGTATCGTCCGATGCAATCGGCAATGTGCGCACCATGAGCATCGGCCCGGTGTCGAGCCCCGCTTCCATGCGCATGATGGTGATGCCGGTTTCGGCATCGCCTGCCTCGATCGCGCGATGGATCGGCGCCGCGCCGCGCCAACGCGGCAACAAGGACGCATGAATGTTTAGGCACCCGCGCGCAGGCAGGTCGAGCACCGCTTGCGGCAGGATCAATCCGTATGCCGCCACGATCATCAATTGCGCACGTTGCGATTCACCGAACACCTGCGCCAACGCGGCATGCGCCGCAGCGGCCTCGGCACCGCGGGTCGGATGGTTCAGTCTGAGCGTGGGCGGCTGCATCACCTCGATGCCATGGGCGAGGGCGAACGCCTTGACCGGGCTGGGATGCAGCTTCATTCCCCGTCCGGCGGGCCGGTCGGGCTGGGTCAACACCAATGCGATCTCGTGCCCCGCGGCATGCAAGGCAGCGAGCGCGACGGCGGCGAACTCCGGGGTCCCGGCAAAGACGATGCGCATGGCAGCAAACTCACGACGCGAATGCGGAAGGCCCGCATTCTATGCGCCATGCCGCGCGCCGCAGCGGTCTACTCGGTCGTTGCGCGCTGACGCTCGCGCGCCGCTTTCTGCAACTTGCTCTTGATGCGGTTGCGCTTGAGCGGCGACAGGTACTCGACGAACACCCGCCCTTTGAGGTGATCCATCTCGTGCTGGATACAGACCGCCAGCAACCCGTCGGCATCGAGCTCGAAGGGCTTGCCGTCGATGCCCAGCGCACGCACACGCACACGATCGGCGCGCTCCACGTCGTCGTAGAAACCGGGCACCGACAGACAACCTTCGTTCCAGACTTTGCGCTCTTCACTGGCCCACAGGATCTGCGGGTTGATCAGCACCAGCAATTCGTCCTTGTGTTCGGACACATCGATCACGATCACTTGCTCATGCACGTCGACCTGGGTCGCGGCCAAGCCCACGCCCGGCGCCGCGTACATGGTTTCAGCCATGTCCTGCACCAGATGGCGGATGCGCGCATCCACCTGCGCCACGGGCTTCGCGGTCTTGTGCAGCCGCGTATCGGGATATTCAAGTATGTTCAGCAAGGCCATCGGTCGTTCATCCAGAATCGCTGCGCCGCCCTGCATCGCGTTCCGTCCATGCCGCAGGCATGTCCGACGGATTTGCAACAACCCACGGCGCAACCGTGCGATCGTCGAGGTGAGATGGGGCGGTTTTGTTGCTACATCAAGCCATTATCGGCAGAATCTTCCGCAAAGTGTCAAAAGACCACTGCCCAAGCGGCGTTCCAAGCCGCTCGACAGCCACCGGCCCCACCATCCCGGATCGAGGGAGTGCATGAATAAGCCCAGTACACCGATTCTCGTGGCCGCAATCGCGTTCAGCGCTTTCGCCGCCCCAGCCTCGGCCGTCAATTATCCGATCACCCCGCAGCAACGTTCGATCGCAGATCAAGTCGCTCAAGCCGGCGTTCCGCTGTCCGAGCTGGCGCCGAACGCCCCCGACTCATACACGGTCGTTCGCGGCGACACGCTGTGGGACATCTCGTCCAAGTTCCTCAAGAGCCCGTGGCGCTGGCCCGAACTCTGGGGCATGAACAAGGATCAGATCCGCAATCCGCACCTGATCTATCCGGGCCAGATCCTGTTCCTGGACCGTGTCGGCGATCGCGCACATCTGCGAGTCGGCGAACCGGTCGGCGGCGTCGTGCGCCTGTCGCCGCGCGTGCGTACCGAAGACCTGCAATCGGCCATCCCGTCGATTCCGGCCAGCGCGATCGAACCTTTCCTGAGCAAACCGCTCATCGTCGAAGAAGATGGGCTGAAAGCCGCGCCGCGCGTCGTGGCCACCCAGGAAGGCCGCGTCTACACCGGCGTGGGCGACACCGTCTATGTGCGCGGCATCGACACCGCATCGAAGGTCGGGTCCTATCAGTTCTATCGCCCCGGCCGGCCGTTGCGCGATCCGGACACCAACGCCATCGTCGCCTATGAAGCCGTCTATCTGGGCGTCGGCGTCGAAACCCGCCCCGGCGATCCGTCTACCTTCCGCCTGACCGAAGCACGCGAAGAAGTCGGCGTGGGCGACCGTCTGGTCGCGGCTGTCAAGACCGAATCGGTCAGTTATGTGCCGCGCGCGGCCGACAAGGACATCGACGGGCGGGTGTTGTCGATCTATGGCGGCGGCGTCGATCAGGCTGCGTCCAACATGGTGATCGCGCTCAACCGCGGCACCGGCCAGGGCGTGGAACCGGGTCAGGTGTTCCGCCTGTATCGCTACGGCCCGGTGATCAAGGACCGGACCTCCGACATCCGTAACGAGCAGGTCAAGCTGCCCGACGAACCGACCGGTTATGTCTTCGTGTTCCGCGTGTTCAACAACGTGAGCTACGGCCTCGTGCTGAACGCGACGAATACGGTCACCGTCGGCGACCGCTTCTCCTCGAAGCTCGACTGACCGAGTGTTCCAGCAGTCTCGAACGGGCGGATCTTCCGCCCGTTCTCGTTTCTAGGAGCGCCATGCCGATCGACCACGCCGACGAATTGCGTGCCTGGCTGCGTCTGGAACGATGCGAAGGCATCGGCCCGGTGACGGCGCACGCGCTGCTGCGCGAATTCGGTTTGCCCGAGACCATTTTCTCCGCCGGGACTGAAGCGATCGCCCGAGTGATCGGAGCGCCGCTGGCCACCCAACTCGTGCGTGCGCCCGACGAAGCGTTGTCCACGCTGATCGAGCGCACGATCGAATGGGTGAGCGCCGACGACCATCACGTCTTGACCCTCGCCGATGCCGGCTATCCGCGCCAGTTGCTGACGATTTCCGATCCACCTTTGCTGCTGTACGTCGCAGGGGATCCCGCCTTGTTGTCCGCCCCCGGCGTTGCGATCGTCGGCAGCCGCAATGCGAGCGCGCAAGGGCTGGACAACGCACGACAGTTCGCACGCACGCTGGCCGCGGCAAATCAGATCGTCATTTCCGGCATGGCCCTGGGCATCGACGCCGCGGCGCATGAAGGCGCGCTCGATGCCGCCGGCAAGACCGTGGCGGTGCTCGGCACGGGTGTCGACGTGATCTACCCCGCGCGTCACAAGACGCTCGCCGCGCGCATCGCGGCCCATGGTGCGCTGGTCAGCGAACAGCCGCTGGGCATGGGCGCGATCGCGCACAATTTCCCACGCCGCAACCGCATCTTGTCGGGACTGGCGCGCGGTGTGCTGGTGGTGGAGGCAGCTGCGCAAAGCGGTTCGCTGATCACCGCCCGACTCGCCGTCGAGCAAGGCCGCGATGTCTTCGCCATCCCCGGATCGATCCATTCGCCTTTGTCCAAGGGCTGTCATCAGTTGATCAAACAAGGTGCCAAGCTCGTCGACGACGCCCGCGACATCCTCGAAGAATTCGCGGGCATCGGCACGCCCGTCGACGTACCGACTGCGCGGGCGACAACACCGTCCGATACGCCGCCCTGGTTGGCGGCCTCCGGTTACGATCCGTTCACGCTCGATGACCTTGCGGCGCGCACGGGTGCCGGCGCGGCCGCACTCCAGGCTGCGTTGCTGGATTGGGAACTCGATGGGCGGATCGCGCGCCTTCCCGGTGGGCGATGGCAGCGTCTTGGACACTAGCCCTGGGCTGTTGAAC
>CAYUYC010000007.1:0-26665 GCA_964448945.1 uncultured Burkholderiaceae bacterium | reverse complement strand
CTCTGACCTCATTGACCTGCGCAGCGACACCGTCACCCGGCCGACGCCCGGCATGCGCGCCGCGATGGCTGCGGCCGAAGTCGGCGACGATGTCTATGGCGACGATCCGACCGTCAATCGTCTGCAGGCCGTGATGGCCGAGCGCTTCGGGCGCGAAGCCGCGCTGTTCTTCCCGAGCGGCACGCAAAGCAATCTGGCCGCATTGATGGCGCATTGCGGGCGCGGCGACGAATACCTGGTCGGCCAGGAAGCGCATACCTACAAATTCGAGCAGGGCGGGGCGGCGGTGCTCGGCAGCATCCAGCCGCAGCCTTTGAACAATCAGCCTGACGGCTCGATCGCGATCGACGATCTCGCGCACGCGATCAAGCCCGATGATGTGCATTTCGCGCGCACCCGGCTGCTGGCGCTCGAGAACACCATTTCGGGCCGGGTGCTGCCGCGCCAGTATGTGCAGGATGCGACCGATTTCGCCCATGCGCGCGGGCTCGCCACCCATCTGGACGGCGCGCGCATCTACAACGCGATCGTCGCGTATGGCATCAGCGAGCGCGAAGCCGTGCATGGTTTCGACACCGTCTCGGTCTGCATGAGCAAAGGCCTGGGCGCGCCGGTGGGTTCGGTGCTGGTCGGCGCGCACGAGGTGATCGAACGCGCCAAGCGTTGGCGCAAGGCGCTAGGCGGTGGTTTGCGCCAGGCCGGCATTCTGGCCGCGGCCTGTCTGTATGCGCTCGACCATCAGGTCGCGCGCCTGGCCGACGACCATGCCAATGCCGCGCACCTCGCGCAAGCGCTGGCGCGCATCGAAGTGCCGGGCCATGGCGCTTTGCATGTCGAGCCGGTGCACACCAATGTGGTCTATGTGCACATCCCGCAAGCGCATTGCGCGCCGCTCAAGGCCCATCTGGCCGCGCGCGGCGTATTGGCGCGCATCGAAGCGCGCACGCGGCTCTTGACCCATCTGGATGTGAGCCGCGTCCAGATCGATTTCGCCGTCGGCGCGATTGCCGACTACTTCGCGCAAGCCGGGAGAGCGTGATGCTTTTGATGATCGACAACTACGACAGCTTTACCTACAACCTCGTGCAGTACTTCGGCGAACTCGGCGAAGACGTGAAGGTGATCCGCAACGACGAATACGACGTGGCCGCGATCGCCGCCATGGGCGCCGACCGCATCGTGATTTCGCCGGGACCATGCACGCCGCGCGAAGCGGGGGTCTCGGTCGAGGTGCTGCGCCAATTGGCCGGCAAGCTGCCGATGCTCGGCGTATGCCTTGGGCATCAGGCGATCGGCGAAGCGTTTGGCGGCAAGGTGATCCGTGCGCAAACCCTGATGCACGGCAAGACCTCGCCGATTCTGCACAGCGCTCAAGGCGTGTTCGCCGGATTGCCGTCGCCGTTTACCGCCATTCGATATCACTCGCTCGCGATCGAGCGCGCTTCGCTTCCGGCCTGCCTCGAAGTCACGGCCTGGACCGAAGACGGCGAGATCATGGGCGTGCGCCATCGCGAATTCGAAATCGAAGGCGTGCAATTCCATCCCGAATCCATCCTGTCCGAGCACGGCCATCGATTGCTCGAAAACTTTCTGGCGCGCGCGCATGCGTGAGCCGCAGCGAACCTGACACACCTCATCCGGAGCCCTACCGACATGTCGATCACCCCGACCGAAGCCCTGGTGCGTTGTATCGAGCACCGCGAGATCTTCCACGATGAAATGCTCAAGCTGATGCGCATGATCATGACCGGTGAAATGTCGCCGGTCATGATCGCCGCGCTCACCATGGGGCTGCGCGTCAAGAAGGAAACCATCGGCGAGATTGCCGCTGCGGCGCAGGTGATGCGCGAATTTGCGACCAAGGTCGAGGTCAAGGACCGTGCGCGATTGGTCGACATCGTCGGTACTGGTGGCGACGGTTCGCACACCTTCAATATTTCGACCGCATCGTCTTTCGTGGCCGCGGCTGCGGGCGCCAAGGTGGCCAAGCATGGCGGACGCGGCGTGAGTTCGTCTTCCGGCAGCGCGGATGTGCTCGAACAGTTGGGTGTGAACATCAATCTCACACCGAATCGCGTGGCCGAGTCGATCGAGCAGGTCGGCATCGGCTTCATGTTTGCACCCAATCACCACAGCGCGATGAAGCATGCCGCGCCGGTGCGCAAAGAACTCGGCGTGCGCACGATCTTCAACATTCTCGGCCCGTTGACCAATCCTGCCGGGGCGCCGAACCAGTTGCTGGGCGTATTCCATCCCGATCTGGTCGGCATTCTCGTGCGCGTGCTCAGCCGCATGGGGTCGGACCATGTGCTGGTCGTGCATGGACGCGCGGTCGGCGACGAGTCGGGGGTCGACGAAATCTCCTTGTCGGGCCCGACCCTGGTGGGCGAGCTCAAGAATGGCGAGATCTCCGAATATGAGATCCATCCCTCGGATTTCGGCCTCGCGATGCACGAGCAGCGCGCGCTGCAGGTGGCCAACAGCGCCGAATCCAAGCAACGGGTGCTTGAAGCACTCGCCGGTACGCCAGGTCCGGTGCTCGATGTGGTGTTGCTCAACGCCGGCGCGGCGCTGTATGCGGCCGGTGTGGCGTCATCGATCCGCGAGGGCGTCGAGCGTGCGCGCGAGGCCGTGGCAAGCGGTGCGGCGCGGTCAAAGCTTGATGCGATGGTGAGGTTTTCAAATACCTTGGCGTGAATCGTTGCGCTGCGGGCGCGTCCGATATCGATGCGGACGCGTTCTGGCATGGCGCCATTGCATGAATATTGATGTTTATGCAAAGGCTGATCGACGCAAACGCAGGGTTTTCACGCCTTTTTGCCGTTGATCTATATCAACGCTGCACCCCCACCCGGCTTCTACAGTTCGGCGTGCGCGCGCATTCGCTGCGCGCGGTTTTCGCTTTTCTGCGCGATATCCAGGGCTCGAGCCCGCATCAAAGGAGACGGGCTTGAACGCCAAGCCTACACCGCCGTCCACGGTTGAATTCGACGCCAAGCTGATCAAGAAGCTTGATCGGCCGGGGCCGCGCTATACCTCGTATCCGACGGCTGACCGGTTCTCCGAAGCATTCGGCAATCGCCAGTACGCGCTTGCCGTCGAACAACGCAAGTTGCTCGGCAATCGCCGGCCGTTGTCGTTGTATGTGCATGTGCCGTTCTGTGAATCGGTTTGCTACTACTGTGCCTGCAACAAAATCGTCACCAAGCAACGCGACAAGGCGGTCGAGTATCTCGGCTATCTGATGCGCGAGATCGAGATGCAGGCGCAATTGTTCGGCGATCAGAAGATCGAGCAACTGCATTTCGGCGGCGGCACGCCGACGTATTTTTCGCCGGCACAGCTCGATGTGCTGATGAATGCGATCCGGTCGCACTTTCCACTCGCTGCCGACAATCTCGGCGAATTCTCGATCGAGGTCGATCCGCGCACCGCGACGCCCGAACGTATCGGGCATTTGCGTTCGCTCGGATTCAATCGCCTGAGCTTCGGCGTGCAGGATTTCGATCCCAAAGTGCAAAAGGCGGTGCACCGCATCCAGACCGTCGAAGAGACCCAGGCGCTCATCGACGCGGCGCGCGAGCACGAGTTTCATTCGGTCTCGATCGACCTGATCTACGGCTTGCCGTTCCAGAACGTCATCGGATTCAATCAGACGCTCTCGCGCGTGATCGAGGCCGATCCGGATCGCGTCGCGATCTACAACTACGCGCACCTGCCGCATTTGTTCAAGCCGCAGCGGCGCATCAACGCCGAAGACCTGCCCACGCCGGATCAAAAGCTCGATCTGCTGTATGTGTGCATCAAGCGGCTGACCGACGCCGGGTATGTGTATATCGGCATGGATCACTTCGCCAAACCCGACGACGGTTTGGCGGTGGCGCAGCGGCATGGGCGTTTGCATCGCAACTTCCAGGGCTATTCCACGCATGCCGATTCCGATCTGATCGCTTTGGGCGTGTCTGCCATCGGATCGATCGGGCCGACCTATGCGCAGAACATGAAGACGCTGCCCGAGTACTACGCGCGCATCGATGCCGGCGAATTGCCGATCTGGCGCGGCATGGCACTCAACCATGATGACCTGTTGCGGCGTACGGTCATCCATACGCTGCTGTGTCATTTCGAGTTGAACAAGCGCTCGATCGAAGCCGCCTATCCGATCGAGTTCGACAAGTACTTCGCGCAAGAACTCAAGCAACTCGAGGAGTTCGCGGAAGACGGGTTGGTTTGGATCGACGATGAATGGATCACGGTGTCGTTGCGCGGCCGGCTGTTGATCCGCAACATCGTGATGCCCTTCGACAAGTACCTGCAGACCAAGGTCGAGCCGATGCGGTATTCGCGTACCATCTGAGCGCTATTGGCTGAAGGAGCAGCGCTCGTGGTATCCGAACAGTTTCCGATGCTCGCATCGGCATTCATCGTCGGCCTGATGGGCGGCGTGCATTGCGCGGGCATGTGCGGCGGAATCGTCTCGGCACTGGGCGCGAATGCCGCGGCCCGACGCCCGGCAGGTCCCAACGCTCAGGCGGTGGCGCTACCCTTGGTGCGCTCGACGCTCGGCGGCGTGATGCGCCTGCAGACCGCCTACAACATCGGACGTCTGGCCGGGTATGTCGGCATCGGTGCCGTGGCCGGCGCGATCGGTGCCACGACCTTGTTGTTCGAGAACATGCTGCCCGTGCAGCACGCGCTGTACATCGCCGCCAACGCCATGATGATCGCGCTCGGGCTGTACTTGGCCGGCATCTGGTCGGGCGTGGCGCGCATCGAGCGCCTGGGGCTATGGCTGTGGCGTCCGTTGCAGCCGATCATTCGCAAGTTTCTTCCGGCCGATACCTTCGGCAAGGGCGTGGCGCTCGGCGCGCTCTGGGGATTCGTTCCCTGCGGCATGGTGTATTCGATGCTCATGACCGCGATGGTGTCGGGCGGTGCGGAGTCGGGCGCTTTGGTCATGCTGGCCTTCGGGCTGGGTACGTTGCCCAATCTGCTCGCGCTTGGTGTGGCCGCGAGTTACGGACGGCATTGGCTCAAGTCGCGCCTGGTGCGCATGTTGGCTGGACTGGTGGTCGTGGGCTTCGGCATCGTCGGTTTCATCCGCGCCGACGCATTGGTGCAGCAGCAGGGCGGCTGGTTCTGCACGGTCGGCCATTGAGATGGATGGCCTGGTTTCGGCGGTGACCGACGAGCAGCGCGGTGACGTCGCGCTCGAAGGCGAGTGCTTTCATTGCGGCTCGCCGATCCCCCCGGGCGTGCGTTTGTTCGTCGAGCACGACGGTCGAATGCGGCCGATGTGTTGTCACGGTTGCCAGGCGGTATCGCAGGCCATCATCGATGGCGGATTCGATGCCTATTACGCGCGGCGCGAGGCTGCCGCTTTGCAATCGTCCGATGGCGAACGGCGCTCCGAGTTGGAGCTTGCCGACTACGACGACCCAGAGTTTCAGCGCAATTTCGTGCGCGAATTTCCCGGCGGTCTGCGCGAAGTGATGCTCTCGGTCGATGGCATCCGTTGCGCGGCGTGCGTTTGGCTCAATGAACAGGCGGTGCAGCGTCTGCCGGGGATCGTCGAGTTTCACATCAATCTGATGACCGAGCGCGCGACCTTGCGCTGGGATCCGGCCCGCTTGCGCTTGTCCGAAGTCCTCAAGGCGATCGAGACCATCGGGTATCGCGCCTATCCGTTCGATCGCGAGCGCCACGAAGCGATCGCCAAGGCGAATCAATCGCGCATGCTGCGGCAATTGTTCGTGGCAGGCATCGGGATGATGCAGGTGATGATGTACATCGTCCCGTTCTACGTTGCCGACACCAGCGATATCGAGCCGGGCTTCGTGGCCTTGATGCGCTGGGCGAGTCTGGTGCTCACCATTCCCGTGGTGTTGTACTCCGCCTGGCCGATCATGGCCGGCGCCTGGCGCGACGTGCGCAATCGGCGCATCGGCATGGATGTCCCGGTTGCGGTGGCGATCGTCGCGGCATTCGTCGCCAGCACCTGGCACACGATCACGAACACCGGCGAGGTGTATTTCGACTCGATCACGATGTTCGTCTTCCTGTTGTTGTGCGGCAGATATCTCGAGTTCATGGCGCGTCGACGCGCCATGCAAGGCGTGGATGCATTGATGCGTTTGACGCCCAAGGTGGTATCGCGCATCGAGGCTGCCGATGGCGGCGAACACATCGCGCGCGTCAAGATCGAACAGGTTGCCGTGGGCGATCTGCTGGAAGTCAAGTCGGGCGAGACATTGGCTGTCGATGGTGTGTTGCGCAGCGAGCGCGGCGAAATCGATTTGTCGATGTTGACCGGCGAATCGGTACCGGTTGCGCGTGTGGCTGGCGACGTATTGCCGGCCGGTGCGGTCAATGTCGGCGGGCCGGCGCGCGTCGAGGTCCTCAAGATCGGCGCGGACAACATGATTTCGTGCATCCAGCGCTTGATCGAACGTGCGGCGAGCGACCGTCCGCGCATTGCCACCAGCGCCGACCGCATCGCATCATGGTTCCTCGCTGCGCTGCTGTTGTTCACCTGTGTGGTGGGGCTGGCATGGTGGTGGATCGACCCCGATCGCGCATTGCCGATCACCATCGCGCTGTTGGTGGTGTCGTGTCCGTGTGCGCTTTCGCTGGCAACGCCTGCTGCACTGGCGGCTGCAACCGGCGCACTGGCGCGGCGGGGCTTTCTCGTCGCGCGTGGCAATGCGTTGGAGTCGCTGTCGACGGTGACCGATGTGGTGTTCGACAAGACCGGCACGCTCACGCATCCGCAGCCGAGCCTCGATGGCCTGCAATGCCATGCCGATGTCGATGCGCCGACGTGCTTGGCGATCGCCGCTGCGCTTGAGCGCGGGTCGATGCATCCGTTCGCGCATGCGATCGGTGTGGCGGCCGTGGGAATCGAGATACCGACGAGCAACGGTGTCGAACTGGTGCCGGGCAAGGGTCTGCGCGGTCGCGTAGGCGAATACTGGTATCGCATTGGATCGCTCGCATTCGTGCGCGAAGCCATCCCGGCGGACGGTGAGGCGGTGATTGACACTGGTGCAACCACCGCCTCCATGGTCTACCTCGCGCGCGAACGACACGGCTTGCTTGCAGATTTCAAGTTCACATCGACACTGCGCTCAGGAGCGGTGCAACTGATCGCGGCGTTGCGTCAGCGCGGATTGCGGGTGTCCTTGCTGTCTGGCGACACGACCGGTGCAGCGCGAACGATCGCTGATGCGGTTGGGATCGGCGATGTGCGTGGTGATCTGACTCCCGAAGACAAGTTGCGTATCGTGCGAGCAATGCAGGTCGAAGACCGTGTCGTTGCCATGGTGGGCGATGGAATCAACGATGCACCGGTGTTGTCGGGAGCGAACGTTGCCATTGCGATGGGGGACGGTGCCGAGCTTGCGCAGATCTCCGCCGACATTGTTCTGCTATCGCGCGATCTGTCGGATCTGGGGCTCGGCATCGACATCGCCGATCGGACGATGCGCGTAATGCGGCAGAACCTCTGGTGGGCAGCGCTGTATAACGGGTTGGCCATTCCTGCGGCGGCGTTCGGGTGGATCACGCCTTGGGGGGCAGCTCTTGGGATGTCGTTGAGTTCGTTGCTGGTCGTGTTGAACGCGCTGCGGTTGTTACGTTTGCCGGCCAGAGCGAAGAGCGGCGTAACGCTTGCTGCAGCCATTGGGCATTGAGTCGATCGATGGAAATCCTGTATCTGCTGATTCCTGTATCCGTGCTTATCGTGTTTCTGGCGGTATGGGTCTTTTTGCGCATGTCCTCGTCGGGACAATTCGACGACATGGAGGGGCCTGCCTATCGCATATTGCTCGATGACGATATGCCCCTGGCGAAGCAAGAGCCCTCCAATCCAACACAACCGCATCGAGAGCAAGGTTGATCCCTGCGCAAACGGGGTGTTGCGATTGTCTGAACGGCCTGTGTTTCTTGATGTAAATCAACACCCCCCATACCCTCGGTTCCTACCATCGCCCCACGCAAAAATACCTTGCTCAGGGGGCGTTTATGGAACGTGATTCAACTTACAACTACAAGGTCGTGCGGCAGTTCGCCGTCATGACTGTCATCTGGGGGATCGTAGGCATGCTCGTTGGCGTGCTTATCGCTGCCCAGCTTGCTTGGCCTGCACTTAACTTCGACATTCCGTTCCTCACGTACAGCCGACTGCGTCCGCTGCACACGAACGCCGTCATCTTCGCTTTCGGCGGCAGCGCGCTGTTTGCCACTTCGTACTACGTAGTTCAACGCACTTGCCAGACGCGGTTGTTCCTCGGCCCGCTCGCAGCCTTCACTTTCTGGGGCTGGCAACTGATCATCGTCCTCGCGGCGGTAACGCTTCCCCTCGGCATCACGACGTCGAAGGAGTACGCCGAGCTCGAATGGCCGATCGACATCCTGATCACCCTGGTCTGGGTGGCGTACGCCGTCGTGTTCTTCGGCACGATCGCGATTCGCAAGGTGAAGCACATTTACGTCGCCAACTGGTTCTATGGCTCGTTCATCATCGCGATCGCCTTGCTGCACATCTTCAACAGCGCGGAAATTCCCGTGACGCTGACGAAGTCGTACTCGGCCTACGCCGGTGTGCAAGACGCGATGGTGCAATGGTGGTATGGCCACAATGCGGTGGGCTTCTTCTTGACCGCCGGCTTCCTGGGCATGATGTACTACTTCGTGCCGAAGCAAGCCGAACGCCCGGTCTACTCCTATCGTTTGTCGGTCGTGCACTTCTGGGCGCTGATCTTCACCTACATGTGGGCGGGTCCGCACCATCTGCACTACACCGCGCTGCCTGATTGGGCCCAATCGCTCGGTATGGTGTTCTCGCTGATCCTGCTGGCGCCGAGTTGGGGTGGCATGATCAACGGCATCATGACCCTGTCGGGTGCCTGGCATAAGCTGCGTACCGATCCGATCCTGAAGTTCCTGATCGTTTCGCTGTCGTTCTACGGCATGTCGACTTTCGAAGGCCCGATGATGTCGATCAAGACCGTGAATGCGCTGTCGCACTACACGGACTGGACCGTCGGCCACGTGCACTCGGGTGCCCTGGGTTGGGTGGGTCTGGTGTCGATCGGCTCGATCTACTTCCTGCTGCCCAAGCTGTTTGGTCGCAAGGAAATGTTCAGTGTTCCGCTGATCAACCTGCACTTCTGGATCGCAACCATCGGCATCGTGCTGTACATCGCCGCCATGTGGATTGCAGGCGTGATGCAAGGTCTGATGTGGCGCGCCACGAACCCGGACGGCACGCTGACCTACACCTTCGTGGAATCGGTGAAGGCAACCTACCCGTACTACGTCATTCGTGTGATGGGTGGTCTGCTGTTCCTCGTCGGCATGCTGATCATGGCCTACAACATGATCCAGACGATCCGTCGCGCTGAACCGGTTGACGCCCGTATCCCGGCGGTTCCGGCAGCTGCTCACTGAACGCCAGGAGAACGACACATGGCTTCGAAGCACGAGTTTATTGAAAAGAACGTCACCCTCCTGATCGTCTTGATTGTCTTGACGGTCATCTGGGGTGGCTTGGTCGAAATCGTTCCGCTGTTTTTCCAGAATTCGACCACCAAGCCGGTTGAGGGCCTGAAGCCGTACACCGCGCTGCAACTGGCGGGGCGTGACGTGTATCAGCGCGAAGGCTGCTACAACTGCCATTCGCAAATGGTTCGTCCGTTCCGTGCGGAAACCGAGCGCTACGGGCACTACTCCGTTGCGGGTGAGTTCGTTTATGACCACCCCTTCCAGTGGGGTTCGAAGCGGACCGGTCCCGATCTGGCTCGCGTTGGCGGTCGCTACTCCAACGAGTGGCACCGTGTTCACCTCGACAATCCGCGCGCTGTGGTGCCGGAATCGAACATGCCTGGCTATCCGTGGCTCAAGAAGGCCGCGGTGGACGGTGCCGGTTTGGCTCCCCGTATGAAGGCACTGCGCTTGGTTGGCGTTCCCTACACCGACGAGGAAATCGCGAAAGCGGCCGAAGAGGTGAAGGGTGCGACCGAACAGGATGCCTTGATCGCCTACCTGCAGGTCATGGGTACGTCGATCAAGACGAAGCGCTAAGAGATCGCAATGGATCTGAACTTTGCGCGATCTGTGATGACGGTGCTGGGCCTAGTGATCTTCCTCGCGGTCGTTTACTGGGCTTTCAGCAAGCACAATCGGGCGCGCTTTGACGCCGCAGCAAATTTACCTTTTGCCGATGACGACATCGATGGCGCACGCCAGTCGGGAGTGAACAATGGCTGATTTCGTAAGTAATTTTTGGAGTTTGTACGTCGCGGGCATCACGATCGCAAGTATCGCGTTGTGCGTGTTCATCCTGTGGGGCAACCTGACCAAGAAGGTCGCGGGGCCCGCTGAAACCATGGGGCACACCTGGGACGAAACGCTTGCTGAATACAACAACCCGCTGCCGTCTTGGTGGATCTGGTTGTTCGTGATCACGATCGTGTTTGCAGTGGTGTACCTCGTCCTGTACCCGGGGCTGGGCTCCAACAAGGGCACGCTCAACTGGTCGTCGACGGACTCGCAGTACAAGGCAGAGATGGATAACGCTGCCAAGACCTACGATCCGATCTTCAACAAGTATCTGACCATGCCCATCGATCAAGTGGCGATGGACACCGGTGCGCACCAAATGGGCGAACGTCTGTTCCTGACGTATTGCTCGCAGTGCCACGGTTCTGATGCTCGCGGTGGAAAGGGTTTCCCCAATCTGACCGACAAGGATTGGCAGTTCGGTGGCACGCCCGAGCGTATTGAGGAAACCATCCTCAATGGTCGTCAAGGCGTCATGCCGCCGCATCTCCCGATTCTGGGCACGGCTGAAGATGTCAACAACATGGCCAACTATGTGTTGTCGCTCTCCGGCGCAACGCACGATGCAGCCAAGGCCGAGATGGCGAAAGACAAGTTCGCGATCTGCGCCGCATGCCATGGTGCGGACGGTACGGGCAACATCGATATCGGTGCGCCCAACCTGACGGACAAGACCTGGCTGTACGGTGGTTCGATTCAGACGATCACTGAAACGATCACCAATGGCCGTACTAATCAGATGCCGACGTTCAAGGAATTCCTTGGTCCGGCGAAGGTACATCTGCTTGCTGCGTATGTGTGGAGTCTGTCGAACAGCCCGAAGGCGCAAACCACTGCGTCAAATCAATGATCCACATGATCATGGGTGACGGCGCGCACTGATGTGCGTGCTGTCCTAGCAGTAAGATCGGCCGCGGGAATTTTTCTCGCGGCCTTTTGCTTTTCAATTCACTAAGGAGTGACGTTATGGGCGGCCCGGCTCCAGCCGAGGTAAAGACACTTGATTCGGCTGTTTCGGCGAATGCCGAAGATACGGGTCAGAAGCTCTATGCCAAGCGCATCAAGATCTATCCTAAAAAGATCACGGGACGATTCCAGAACTGGCGCTGGGCTTTGGTCTGGGTCACTCAGATCCTCTACTACGCGCTTCCTTGGGTGAATTGGAATGACCGTCAAGCGGTGCTCTTTCACCTTACTGAGCGCAAGTTCTACATCTTTGGTCTCGTGCTTTGGCCGCAGGATTTCATCTATCTGACCGGCCTTCTGGTCATCTCGGCTTTGGCCCTGTTCTTGTTCACGGCGGTGGCTGGGCGGTTGTGGTGTGGCTACGCATGTCCGCAGACCGTCTACACCGAGATCTTCGTCTGGATCGAACAACTCATCGAGGGTGACCGCCCGAAACAGATGAAGCTCGACCAGAGTCCCATGACCGCACGTACCTTCGCCAAGAAGGCGCTCAAGATGGGTGCTTGGGCTGGTCTTTCGCTGTGGACCGGATTCACCTTCGTTGGCTACTTCACCCCGATTCGCGACCTGTGGTTCGAAACGTTGGCGCTTGGCGTGGGCGGTTGGTCCTTGTTCTGGATGCTCTTCTACGCGGCGTTCACGCTGTTGCAGGCCGGCTTCATGCGCGAGCAGGTTTGCAAGTACATGTGCCCGTACGCGCGCTTCCAGAGCGCGATGTTCGACAAGGACACGCTGATCGTCACCTATGACACGGAACGCGGTGAACCGCGCGGTGCACGAAGCAAGAAGGTCGTGGACTTCAAGGCGCAGGGGCTAGGCGCTTGCGTCGATTGCGGCGTTTGCGTGCAAGTCTGTCCGACCGGCATCGACATCCGCAATGGTCTGCAGTACGAGTGCATTGGTTGTGGGGCTTGCGCGGATGCCTGCGATCAGATCATGGACAAGATGGGCTACTCGCGCGGTCTGGTGCGTTATACGACCGAAAACGCGCTTGAGCAGCATTTCGACAGCCACACCATCTGGTCTCATGTGCTGCGCACGCGCACTTTGGTCTACACCGGGATCTTGACCGCAATCATCATTGCCTGGATTGCAGCGATTGCGCTGCGCAACCCCCTCAAGGTCGACATCATTCGCGACCGTGGTGCATTGGCCCGCGAACTCGATGAAGGCGTGATCGAAAACGTCTATCGCGTTCAATTCATGAACACGGAAGAACAGGGTAGAGACTATCGAATCACGGTGGTTGGGCTTTCAGGTTTGAAGGTCGCTTCCGACGAAATCGTTCATCTGGCGCCGACTGCCACGACGTCCGTACCGGTGCGTGTGCAAGGTGCGTCCGGCGTTGGTGAGCGCGGCGCCAACAAGATCGAGTTTGTTGTAGAGTCGGTCGGCGGTGCGCACAACAAGGTGGTCGAGAAGGCCGTGTATTTTGTGCCCTGAGCGCAACGGCAACTAACCAGATGAGGGTGTGACGATGGCGGTAACGATGGCAGAACGGGATTCAACGCCGTGGTATCGGCAGGTGTGGCCTTGGGCGTTGATGGCGGGTCCTTTCGCTGTCGTTATTGCCGGCGGTGTCACGGCCTGGCTGGCGGCGAGTGCTCCCGACGCAATGGTGGTCGACGACTATTACAAGGAAGGGCGGGCGATCAACCTGTCTTTGCAGCGCGACCAGAAGGCGTTGCAGCTTGGGCTCGGCGCCGAGATTCAGTTCCCGGGCTCGAGTGGTGGGCAAGT
This sequence comes from uncultured Burkholderiaceae bacterium, assembly GCA_964448945.1. Classification (GTDB taxonomy): domain Bacteria; phylum Pseudomonadota; class Gammaproteobacteria; order Burkholderiales; family Burkholderiaceae_E; genus CAXBRX01. The sequence continues at coordinate 13,618 of CAYUYC010000007.1, read as the reverse complement.
CAAGGTGACGATGTCCTCCGCGCAGGCCGTGGCATGGCCTCCGGCAATCGAATTGTTGTTGGTACATCCGGTGCGGGCGGAGCTTGATCGTACTGTGGAGTTGCACGCGACCGGTGCTCAGCCGAATGCAGCCACCTTTGTCGGCGATGTTGGCGCGACCGAGCATATTGCTTATCAGATCACGGTGCAGGATCCCGGCAAACAATGGCGCCTGATGAGCGACCGTCGTGGCGCAGCGAGGGATGTGGTGACGCTGCGCGCTGGTGTATCCCAGCAAGGACCAGTGGATGCACCAAAAGCGGCGAACGGGAATGTCGGCAACCCCCCGTCAAATCACTAACGATAGTAGGTCGACTGGAGGTCGCAATGGGACGTGGAGTGATGCAGGTGCTTTGGCCATCGTTTTTGATGGCGACGGCGGCGAGCGGGGTCTTCTTCTCGCTGTTCGACCCGCAGCAGCTTGAGCTATTCGGTGTGGTGATTCCGCCGGACCGTTTGATGGCCTACACCATCGGATTCATCGCCTTCTGGCTGCTGTGCGCAGGATCATCCGCGATGACGTACATGCTTTCGCGCGAGGCGCACGTGAATGCGTCGGGCGCCGCGGTAGATGTTGGCGGCGTTCCGCACGCTAGTGTTCACACGACGACGATGCGTCGGCCGTAGCAATCAACGCGCGCAGGCCATCGGTGTCGTCCAGCGATATCGATTTGTGGTCGACCGCGATCAACCCCGATTTCTTGAAACGCGTCAGCAGCCGGCTGACGCTTTCCACGGTCAAACCGAGATAGCTGCCGATCTCTTCGCGCGTCATCCGCAACTGAAACGCCTTGGCCGAGTATCCGCGCCGCGAATAACGGCCTGACAGATTCAGCAGAAATGCTGCAAGCCTTTGCTCGGCCTTCATGTTCCCAAGCAGCAGCATCAAGCTTTGCTCGCGCGTGATTTCCTGACTCATCATGCGATGGAAGTGCCGTTGCAAGCTCGGAATCTCGCGGAACAATTCTTCGAGGCGATTGAACGGGACCTCGCACACTTCGCTGTCTTCGAGCGCGACGGCATTGCAGTTGTGCTGATCGGTCGAGATGGCATCCATGCCGAGCAGTTCGCCCGCCATGTGGAAACCGGTCACCTGCTCGACGCCAGTCGAGTTGATGTGCGAAGTCTTGAAATGGCCTACGCGTACGGCGTACAGGTTGAGAAACCGTTCGCCCATCCGGTAGAGATGATCGCCGCGATGGATGCGCTTGCGACGCGAAATGATCGAATCCAGTCGCTGCATGTCGTCGTCGCCCAAGCCCATCGGCAGACACAACTCGTGCATGCTGCAGGTCGAACACTTTGCACGCAGCGCATGAAGGTCAAGGTGCGTCGGTATAATTTGACTCGACATCTGATGTCTCTCCGCCAGGACGGCTGTCGCCGCGCGGCATCGGCAGGTCATGCCGCAATGATCCAATTCAAGAACGATACCAAAAAACGCTTGGGTCGCGGGCAACGCAACCGGATGTCATCGCGGCGATTCTTGACATCCTTCGCAACTCACGCCTGAGATCAGGCGGCGTGAAATGGGGCTCGATTTGGAGGACATCCTCGAACGCATCATCGCGGCCAAGCGCATCGAAGTCGCGGCCGCACGTAGCGCGCGTCCTCGCACCGACCTTCTCGATGCGCTCCGATCGATCGATGCGCCGCGTGGTTTCGCCGCTGCGCTGACCGGGCGGGCGAAGCGAGGCCAGCCAGCCGTCATCGCCGAGGTGAAGAAGGCGTCGCCGTCCAAAGGCTTGCTGCGCGATCCGTTCGAGCCCGCTTCCATTGCCGCAAGCTATGCCGCGCATGGCGCGGCGTGTTTGAGCGTACTGACCGACCGGCAGTTCTTTCAGGGGGCTCCCGAGTACCTGGCGCAGGCGCGCGGCGCGTGCACCTTGCCCGTGCTGCGCAAGGACTTCATGATCGACGAGTACCAAGTCGTCGAAGCGCGCGCCATGGGCGCCGACGCGATCCTGCTGATCGTCGCCGCGCTGCCCGATACCTTGATGAGCGAACTCGAGTCCGCCGCTAACGAGCTCGGCATGGATGTGTTGGTCGAGGTGCATGATCAGACCGAACTCAGACGCGCGCTGCGATTGCGCACGCCGCTCATCGGCATCAACAACCGCAATTTGCGCACCTTCGACACCTCGCTGCAGACCACGCTGAATCTGCTGAGCGAAATCCCGTCCGATCGCACCGTCATCACCGAGTCCGGCATTCGCGACCGCGCTGATGTCGCGCAAATGCGCGCTGCGGGCGTGCACGGATTCTTGATCGGCGAAACCTTCATGCGCGCGCCCGATCCGGGCGTCGCATTGGCCGAACTGTTCGCGGACAGCGTCGCCTGATGTGCTGATCAGGCGCGCCCCAGCCAGCGCGCCAAGGCCGTAGCGGCGCGCGAGCTGCGCGCAGGTGCAAGAGCAAATCGCGTCGGCGCCGCGGTCAAGCGCACCGAGAATTCCCGCAGTTCGTCGCGGCGAAACGCGTGGACCTGCACTGTTTGCCCGGCCCGATACTGGGCCAGTACGTCGGCATAGTTTCTCGCGTCCACGCGCAAACCGCCGATCGCCACCAAGACATCGCCGCCGCTCAAGCCGGCACGCATGGCGGGGGCGTCGTCGTAGGCTGTGGCCACGACCGTCGCGCCGTCGGCAGATTTGGTCTTGATGCCTGCCCAAGGGCTTGTCGACTCGGGCGCTTCGCTCAACGCGACACCCACGGTACGCAAAGCCTCGGCCAGCGGCAGTTCGGTCGTGGTGTAGGCATAGTCGCGCACCACCTGCGCCATCGAGATACCGGTCGCGCGTTCCGCGACATTCACGAACTCATCCTCGCCGAGGCCGCGCGCCGCGCCGTCGTAGAAATCGCGCCCGAACTCGCGCCACAACGCGCGCATCACATCGTCCAACGAACGCTTGCCGTGTGATGCATGTCGGATGTGCAGGTCCAGGCACAACGCCACCAGCGCGCCTTTGGCGTAATAGCTGACCACCGCATTGGGCGTGTTTTCGTCGGGACGGTAGTACTTGGTCCACGCATCGAACGAACTCTGGGCCACGCTTTGGCGCAAGCGGCTGGGCGCGCGTTGTACCTCGGTGATCGTCTTGGCGAGATTGGCGAGGTATTGCTCATGGCTGAGCAGACCGCAGCGCGCCAGCATCAAGTCGTCGTAATAACTGGTGAACCCTTCGAAGATCCACAGCAAGTCGGTATGGCATTCGCGATCGAGCGGGTAAGGCACGAAGGCCGCCGGCTTGATGCGCTTGACGTTCCAGGTGTGGAAATACTCGTGCGACGCCAAGCCGAGAAGACCGCGATACGCCTCGCTGGCCTCGTCGATGCCGCGTACCGGCAAGTCGCGGCGCGAACACAACAACGCCGTCGACGCGCGATGCTCGAGCCCGCCATAACCATCACCCACCGCGGTGATCAGGAACACATAGCGCTGCATCGGCGCGCGTTTGGTGCGCGGTTCGAACAACCGAATCTGCGCTTCGCACACGCGGGCGAGATCGCGACACAGGCGCGACATATCGAGATTCGGAACCACCCCGGTGACCGCCACTTCATGCAGCACGCCGCAGGCCTCGAAACTCCCGAGCTCGAACTCGCCCATTTCGACGGGGTGGTCGATCAACTCATCGTAATCGGCGGTCTCGTAACGTCCGAACCCATGGCGTTTTGCGCCATCGGCGCCCGCTGCAGTACGCAGCGCGGTCGCCACCTTCCAGCGGGCGAGCGCCGGATCGCGCGGCGCGCACAGATCGACCAGGCAGCGCCAATGTTCGCGGCCAAGCACGCGCAGAAACACGCTCGAACCATTGAAGAAGCCATGACTGCGGTCCAGGTGCGCGGCGCGCACGCTGAGATCCCATGCGTAAACCTCGTACTGCAACGAAAGCTCGCCACGCACGGCCGGCGCTTGCCAGGTGTGCTTGTCGACCTTGATCAACGCCACCGCACGCCCGTTGGCGCGCGCGCGCACCGTACCGATATGGCGGGCAAAGTCGCGGATCAGATAACTGCCCGGGATCCATGCCGGCAAGGCAAAGCGCAAGGCTTCACCGTGCGCGTCGACCGTCAAGGTGACGAGAAACTGATGTGCTTCGGGGCGGACGGGTTCGGTCGAATAGCGGACGACTTGGTTCATGGTCGGCAAAGGCGAAGCGCGATCGCGCAAATGGCGGTCACTATACCGGCGCCGGTGGCCGCGCGAACCCTTGCGTTTTCAGTCGCCGAAGCAGGTGCCCAATGCGCGCGCCGCCAACACCAATGGATGCGTGGCCGGCACGGTACGCAATGAAGCCACTGCCTCGTCGATCGGCACCGCGATCACCTCGGTGCCGCGCGAGGCCGCCATGACACCGAACCGCCCCTCGATCGCACAACGCGCGGCGAACGAACCCAGGCTGGTCGCGAGCAAACGGTCGAAGGCCGTGGGCGAACCGCCGCGCTGCAAATGTCCCAGTGTGGTGATGCGGGTTTCGTGGCCGCTGCGTCGTTCGATTTCGTGCGCCACCACGGCGCCGACACCGCCCAGGCGTTTGGCATCGGTGCGCTTGGGGTCGACTTCCTGGACCACCTGATCGTCGCTGCCCGGAAGCTTGGCGCCCTCGGCCACGCACACGATGCTGTAGCGCTTGCCGCGCGCGCTGCGCTCGTTCACCTTGGCAATGACCTGCGGCCAATCCCAGGTGAATTCCGGCATCAGGATGATGTCCGCGCCGCCCGCGACGCCACCGCCGAGCGCGATCCAGCCGGCATATCGGCCCATCACCTCGACCACCATGACGCGGTGATGCGCGGCCGCGGTCGTATTGAGCCGATCGATCGCTTCGCACACCACGGCCACGGCCGAGTCGTAGCCGAAGGTCTGGTCGGTCGCGGCAAGATCGTTGTCGATGGTCTTGGGCACGCCGACGATCTTGATGCCCAGGGCACCGAGCTTGCGCGCGATGTGCATGGTGCCGTCGCCGCCGATCGCGACGATGGCATCGAGCCGGGCGCGTGCGATCTGGTCGAGCACGGTGGCGGACACATCGCGAATCTCGAGCGCGCCGTTCGCGCCCGGCACCGGGAAATGAAACGGGTCGCCCTTGTTCGACGTTCCCAGCACCGTGCCGCCGAACGCGATGATCCCCGACAGATCGGCCTCGGTCAGTTCGCGCATGCGGCCCGCGATCAGGCCTTCAAAGCCGTCTTCGATGCCGACCGGCGCAATGCCGTGCGCCATCGCGGTCTTGGCCACGGCGCGCAATGCCGCATTGAGTCCGGGACAATCGCCGCCGCCGGTGAGGATGCCCAGTCGTCGCAAATTCGTGGAGGTCATGAGTCAGTTGGGGCGCAAGCGCGCGAGCATTGAGGTGCGGGCATGTTGCACCAATCCCCGGCGCAGCGCGCGCAACGTCGGCGCGCTAGCATGCGGTCTGCCACACACGACCCGCGTGCGTGCCATTCAACGTCCCATCCATGTCAGCGCTCATCCTCTCCATCCAATCCCATGTCGCGTTCGGCCATGTCGGCAACGCCGCCGCGGTCTTTCCGCTGCAACGTCTGGGCCTCGCCCCGGTGCCCATTCATACCGTGCAGTTCTCCAACCACACCGGGTACGGCGCGTTCAAGGGGCAGGTGTTCGGCGCCGACCACATCCGCGAAGTGATCGCCGGATTGCGCGAACGCGGCGTGCTGGTGCGCTGCGCGGCGGTGCTGTCGGGCTATCTGGGCGACGCATCGATCGGCGAGGTGATTCTGGAAACCGTGGCCGAAATTCGTACAGCGCGCGCCGCCGCGGGTCTCGAAGCGCCGATCTATTGCTGCGATCCGGTCATGGGCGATGTCGGCCGCGGTATGTTCGTGCGTCCGGGCATCCCGGAGTTTTTGCGCGAGCGCGCGGTGCCGGCCGCCGATGTGCTCACGCCCAATCAGTTCGAGTTCGAGGCAGTGATCGGCCGTGAGCTCGCATCGCGCGCCGACGCGGTCGCCGCCGCGCGGGCCTTGCTCGGTGCCGACAAACGCGCTGTCGTCATCACCAGCTTGCGTACCGCGGATGTGCCGAGCGATCGCATCGAGACCATCGCGGTCGATCGCGAAGGTGCCTGGCGCGTGCAGACGCCGTTTCTGCCGCTCGACCCCTTGCCCAACGGCATGGGCGATGTGTTCAGCGCGATCTTTCTCGGGGCCTTGCTCAATGGTGCGGCGGTGCCCGGTGCGCTGGCGCATGCGACCTCGACCTTGTACGGATTGGTCGCCCGCGTGGCGCCCGCGTCGCGCGATCTGCCGCTCGTCGCTGCGCAAGAAGAAATCGTGGCGCCGAGCGAGCGCTTCGTCGCCGAGTCGGTGGCGATCGACAACCGCGATCAGGCCTCGCGGACGCGATGACGACGATCGGCCGCGGCATGGGCGACCGATCGTAGTTTCAGCGCGCGCGCAAGCGTCGAATCAAGCTGGAAGTATCCCAACGCCCGCCGCCCATGCGCTGGATATCGGCGTAGAACTGATCGACCAAGGCGGCCACGGGCAAAGGTGCGCCGTTGCGGCGGGCTTCATCGAGGCACAAGCCCAGGTCCTTGCGCATCCAGTCGACCGCAAAACCGAAATTGAATTCGTCGTCGACCATCGTCTTGCCGCGGTTTTCCATCTGCCAGCTTTGCGCCGCGCCTTTGCCGATCACGTCGAGCACGAGTTTCATGTCGAGGTCGGCAGCCTGGCCGAACGCGATGGCTTCGGCCAGGCCTTGCACCAATCCCGCGATGCACAGTTGATTCACCATCTTGGCCAATTGCCCGGCACCGGCATCGCCGATGCGCGTGACCGCGCGCGCGAACGCAAGCGCCACCGGCCGGGCGCGCTCGAACGGCTCGGCATCGCCGCCGCACATCACGGTGAGCACCCCGTTGACCGCGCCGGCCTGGCCACCGGACACCGGGGCATCGATGAAATGCAATCCGCGCGTTTGCGCCTGGGCGTGCAACTCGCGCGCAACCTCGGCGGAGGCGGTGGTGTGATCGACGAAGATGGCGCCGGGTTTCATGCCGGCAAACGCCCCGTCGGCGCCGATCGTCACCGTGCGCAGGTCGTCGTCATTGCCGACGCAGGCAAACACCAGGTCGGCATCGCGTGCGGCTTCGCGCGGCGTGGCCGCGGCCTGATGGCCGTATTCGTCCATCCAGCGCTCAGCCTTGGCGCGTGTGCGGTTATAGACCGTGACGGTGTGTCCGGCGCGCGCCAGGTGTCCGGCCATCGGAAAGCCCATGACACCCAGGCCTAGAAATGCCACACGGTGCGGCGTGATCGGGTCATAACTGCGAGTCATCGGTGTGCTCCCCAGCGGTTCGAATTCCCGCATTGTCCGCCGCGGCGCGGGGTTGCTGCTACCGGGGTTCGCCCACCGTCGCCAGGGCTGGTCGGTACACGCCTGGGTGCGTCGGCAGGAAGCCGGGGCTTTCGGCCGTTTACCAAGGGATCGCCGCCGGGCCGGATCACTAGAGTGGATAGCGGTCGCAATTGCGGCCAAACCCCTGCCAGCTCCGATGAATTTATGAGCGAAGAATCATCGCCGCCGCCATCCTTGCACGATCATCTGCCGTCGATCATGGCCTGGCTCGACGCTGCACCGATGGCTTGTGTGGCGATCGAGTCTGCAACCGGACGGGTCGTTCACGTCAATGCCGAGGCACGGCGCTTGGCATCGATCGACATCGGCGATCCGTGGTGGGCCGATCTCGGGGGTGAGGCGCTGGCGCATTGGCGCAGCGGACAAGCCAACCCCCAAGGGATGATCGGCAGCAAGCGTTGGGCATTGCGCATGACGATGGCACCGACCGGCGCTCATGTGTTGGTGTGGATCGCCCCGGCGACACTGGACGCGACAGCGACCGCATCCATGCCGGAATGTCTGGCCGATCCGGTCTTGCCCGCCGACGGCAGCATCGCGCATGACCTCGGCGCGCAGTCCGATCTCAGGCGGCATCGCGAGGCGCAGGCGCGCATCGATCGTCTGATCGAGCAACTCGACGTGGCCAAGGAGTTCGGGCGCCTGGGCGTGTGGTCGCGCGACGTGGTCAGCGATCAAGGCATCTGGGACGACCAGGTGCATCGTTTCTTCGGGTTCGATCCGACGCAGCCCGCGCCAGGTTTTGCCGAGGCGGCGTCGAGGATTCATCCGGACGATCGTGAGCGCGCCGTGCTGGCGTGGCGGACATCGGTGCATTCCGGTGATTTCGGCGAGGCGCGGTTTCGGGTGCTATCGCCCGCGGGCACGACGCGCATGCTGCATTCGGTCTGGCGCATGCAACGCGACACGCTTGGGCATGCTCGACGCGCAGTGGGCGTGATGATCGACGACAGCGGCAGTTACGCGCTGGCGCAGGGGATCGGCGAACTGAGTTCGCGCTTCGAGCTGGCGGCCGATCTGGCCGGGATCGGCATCTGGCGTTTCGACGTGGCATCGGGCCTCATCCATTGGGATGAGCGGGTGTTCCATATGTTCGGCATGCCGGCGCACGACCACGGCACTCCGGTCGAGCAGGTGCGGGCAATGGCGCATCCCGACGATGTGCCCGACATCGTCGCGGCGACCGATGCGGCCTTGCATGGCAACGCGCCGGTCGACACCCTGACCCGGTTTCGTCGCATCGATGGGCGCGAGATCGTGCTGATGACGCGCCGCGTGGCGCAGCGCGACGCCGACGGGCGCGTGGTGGGGTTGTTCGGCGTGACGCTGGACGTGACCGAGCGTCGTTCGGCCGAAGTGCGCTGGCGTTTTGCGCTCGAAGGTTCGGGCGATGGCGTATGGGACTGGAACGTGGTCGACGCGAGCGTGTTCTATTCCGACCGCTATTGCGGGCTGCTCGGGTATGCGCATGGCGAGATCGGCGACGATTTTTCGGCCTGGGCATCGCGGGTGCATCCCGACGATCTGCTCGCGGCCCAGGCGGCGCTGAACGCCCATCTCGCGGGCGCCTCCGATTCCTATGTCAGCGAACATCGATTGCGGTGCAAGGACGGGGTTTGGCGCTGGTTCTTTCATCGCGGCAAAGCGGTGGAGCGCGACGCGAACGGTCGGGCGTTGCGGGTGATCGGCACGCTGGTCGATCTTTCCGAGCGCAAGCTCGATGAGGCCCGCTGGCGCTATGCGCTCGAAGGTGCGGGCGATGCGCTCTGGGAATGGGTGGCCGAGTCGGACAAGGTCTTTTATTCCGATCGTCTGCAAACCATGCTCGGCCATGCGCCGGGCGATTTTTCGGATGAGTTGTCCGAATGGGAAGACCGGGTGCATCCCGATGACTTTCCGCGCGTCGACGCCGAGGCGGATCGGCACATCGCGGGCGAGATCGATGCGTATGCGGTGGAGTACCGGATCCGCTGCAAGGATGGTTCGTGGAAATGGGTGCTCGATCGCGGGCAGGCGGTCGAACGCGATGCGCAAGGCCGTGCGATGCGCATGGTCGGCACGCTGGTCGATCTGACCGAGCGCAAGCGCGCGGAAAGCGCACTGCGTGCAGCGCAGGAGCGGATTGCGCTCGCGGCAAATGCGGTCGGCATCGGTATCTGGGAGCGCGACGTTGCGCTCGGCGAATCGTTCTGGGACGCGCAGATGTATCGATTGTTCGGCGTGGCGGTGAACGATGAGCGCTCGCCCGAAGCGCTGCGCCGTGCGGCGATCCATCACGACGATCTGGCCGCATTCGATGCCCTGGTTGCTCAAGCCGCACAGTCGGGCGAGCCGTTTGCGGCGGAGTTTCGCGTCGTACCGCTCGATCAGCGCGGGGTGCGCTGGTTGGCGACGCGCGGGGTCGTTTCGCGCGAGGCCGATGGCCGCACGCCCCGTGTCGTTGGCGTGACCTGGGACGTGACTGAGGCGCGACAGGCCGAGGCGGCGCTACGCGACAAGGAGGCCGCGGAACGGGCGAACCGCGCCAAGAGCGAGTTCTTGTCGCGCATGAGTCATGAATTGCGCACACCGCTCAATGCGATTCTAGGTTTCACGCAGCTCATGCAGGTGGATGCGGCGACGCCGTTGTCGGCAGGTCAGCGTGAACGGCTCGATCGCATCCACTCGGCAAGCTGGCATCTGCTGGCGTTGATCAACGATGTGCTGGATCTGGCGCGGATCGAGGCCGGTGGCATCGATCTGGTGCGGGAGCCGGTGCGGCTTGGTGAGGTGATGAATGAGACCGTGCACATGGTCGAGCCGCAGGCGCAAGCCAGCGGCATCGTCATCGATTGCGCGATCGGCGCCGACGCGACGGTGTGGGGCGATCGCACGCGATTGCGCCAGGTGTTCCTGAACGTGTTGTCCAATGCGGTGAAGTACAACCGCCCAGGCGGACGGGTGACGGTGCGCGCCGAACGCACCGGTGCGCGCGAGGCGGTCGTCGTTTCAGATACCGGATGCGGCATGGCGCCGGATCGGATGGCGCATCTGTTCGAGCCGTTCAATCGTCTCGGCGCGGAGCGCAGCGGAATCGAGGGCACCGGGATCGGGTTGGCGATTTCGCGCAAGCTCGTCGAGCAGATGGGTGGGGAGATTCTGGCGGCCAGTGTGCAAGGAGAGGGCAGTACGTTTCGGGTGATGCTGCAAAGCGTGAGTCACGGGGTCGCGCTGTCGGCGCCGCCGGGCGAACGCGTCGCGCGAGCGACGATGCCGCGCGCCGTGCGTGCGCGGGTCGTTTATATCGAAGACAACCCGGTCAATACGTTGTTGGTGTCCGAGCTGCTTGCGCAACGACCGGGGGTGGTTCTGGACGCCGCGCCCGACGGATTGAGCGGTGTCGCGCTCGTGGAGCGGACCTTGCCGGATCTCGTGCTCATCGACATGCAATTGCCGGATATCGACGGCGACGAGGTCTTCAGGCGTTTACGCACCAATCCAAGCACGCGGGGGATTCCTTGCGTCGCACTCTCCGCCAATGCGATGGAGATGGATATCGACGCGGCGCGGCAAATGGGATTTCAAGACTATTGGACCAAGCCGATCGACGTTGCCGCGTTCTTGTCGCGGATCGATGCCTTGTTCGGGCGCTGACGCGATCGTCCCTGGGCGTCGATTCGTCGGCGCCGTCACTTGCGTTACGACACGAATACTCGGGTTTGCCCGAGCCCGTCGCGCCTCGCCGACGCGGTGAAATCCCTCACGGATTGGTGTCTAATCACGCAGCCAGACAACACCGGTTCTGTGCCTAACCAAGGAGATTCGGATGTACAAGTTCGCTATCAGGGCAGTCCCGTTTGCGATCGTCGCCGCGTTTGCGGCCGGCAACGCGGCGGCCGAAGATTTGGTGGTCAAGATCGGCCATGTGGCCCCGCTGTCGGGAGGCCAGGCGCACTACGGTAAGGACAACGAGAACGGCGCGAAGCTCGCGATCGCCGATCTCAACAAGTCCGGCATCAAGATCGGCGGCAAGACGGTCAAGTGGGTGCTCGTTTCGGAAGACGATGCTGCCGATCCGAAGCAAGGTACCGCCGTTGCGCAAAAGCTCGTCGACGAGAAGGTCAATGGCGTCGTGGGTCACCTGAACTCGGGCACCACGATTCCGGCTTCCAAGATCTACTTCGACGCGGGCATCCCGCAGATCACGCCTTCGGCCACCAACCCGAAGTACACGCAACAAGGCTTCAAGAGCGCGTTCCGGATCATCGCGAACGACAACTCGCTCGGCGCCGCGACTGCACTGCACGCGGTGAAGAATCTGAAGGCCAAGAAGGTCGCGGTCATCGATGACCGTACGGCGTACGGTCAGGGCGTGGCAGACATCTTCGCGAAGACGGCCGAAGCCAATGGCGCGCAAGTCGTCACCCGTCAGTACACGAACGACAAGGCCAGCGAGTTCAGCGCGATCTTGACCGCGGTGAAGGGCGCGAATCCTGACGTCGTGTTCTACGGCGGCATGGACGCGCAGGCCGGCCCGATGATTCGTCAGATGAAGGCGTTGGGCATCAACGCGACGTTGATGGGCGGCGATGGCATCTGCACCCAAGAGATCATCAAGCTCGGTGGCGATGCCGTGGGTGAGAACGTGGTGTGCGCAGAAGGCGGTCAGTCGCTCGGCAAGATGCCCAAGGGCAAGGAATTCGAGACGCGCTACAAGGCCACGTACAACCAGGACATCCAGGTCTATGCGCCGTACGTGTATGACGCAGTGATGACGCTGGCCGAAGCGATGAAGAAGGCCAATTCGGCCGAGCCGGCCAAGTATCTGCCGGAACTCGCGAAGATCTCGTACAACGGCGTCACGACCAAGGTCGAGTTTGACGCGACGGGCGAGCTCAAGAATGCGGCTGTCACGCTCTACAACTACAAGGGTGGCAAGAAGAACCCGTTGAACTGATTGCGCGATCTGCGTTAAATCGTTCCACGAGGCGTCCGGCATTCACCGGACGCCTTTTTTTTCTGAGTCTGGAGCTTTCAATGAAGACCTACGAGAACATTCTTGTTGAAGTGCGGGCGCGAGTTGGCCTGATTACGCTGAATCGTCCGAAGCAGCTCAACGCGCTCAACGATGCGCTCATGGACGAGCTCGGCGAAGCGCTGCTGGCTTTCGATGCTGACGACGCCATTGCGGCGATCGTGCTGACAGGAAGCGAGAAGGCCTTCGCGGCGGGGGCCGATATCGGCGCGATGGCCAAGATGTCATACATGGACGCCTACAAGGGTGAGTTCATCACGCGCAACTGGGAAACGATGCGCAAGGTGCGCAAACCCGTGATTGCGGCGGTGAGCGGCTTTGCTCTAGGTGGTGGGTGCGAGCTGGCGATGTCCTGCGACATGATCGTCGCGTCCGACACTGCAAAGTTCGGTCAACCCGAGATCAAGCTGGGCATCATTCCTGGAGCCGGCGGCACGCAGCGACTACCGCGCGCAATTGGCAAAGCCAAGGCGATGGATATGGTGCTTACGGGGCGGATGATGGATGCCGCCGAGGCGGAACGTGCCGGGTTGGTCGCTCGAATTCTCCCGGCCACCAATCTGGTCGACGAAGCGGTTGCAATAGGCAATCAAATTGCAGATTACTCATTCCCCGTCGTGGCCATGGCGAAGGAGGCGGTAAACCGCGCATACGAAGCTACGCTGGCGGAGGGGCTGCTCTTCGAGCGCAGGATCTTTCATTCCCTCTTCGCTACGGAGGATCAAAAGGAGGGGATGTCGGCGTTTGTCGAGAAGCGAAAGCCGAAATTTCGTGGGCAATGATGTCGCGTGCTTGCGTTCCTCAAAAAAGTATGTAGAATGCGCGGCTCCCTGAACGGCCAACGCCGTTTCCGAGGCAGCGAAAGCAGCGAACGAAAACGACGAGTTGACAGGGCAAAAAGAAGTGTGCATAATCTCGCTTCTCTGCTGATCGCGCTGCGGCGCGAACGAAAAAGCAGCTGATCTTTAACAACACAACAGCCGATAAGTGTGGGCGCTTGATGTGATCGCGCAACCGCGGGCAACCGCGGCTAGCTCAAAGCATTAAGTGCTCACTGAAAAGTAAGGTAGAAATACCTGAAATTCTTTTGAGTACGCGACCTTACGAAAGTAAGGGCAACACAGAGATTAAACTGAAGAGTTTGATCCTGGCTCAGATTGAACGCTGGCGGCATGCCT
>CAYUYC010000006.1:8084-29244 GCA_964448945.1 uncultured Burkholderiaceae bacterium | reverse complement strand
TCGGTGTCGATCAGGATCTCGCCGATGTCGGGCTGGAAGTAGTCGCGGATCGCGCGTACGACCAGACTCGATTCGAGATAGATCAGGATCGGGGCAGCGTTGTCACGCGCTGCGCCATCGATCGCTTGCCACAGTTGCAGCAAGTAATTGAGGTCCCACTGGAGTTCTTCGGCACTGCGGCCGATGGCCGCCGTGCGCGCGATGATCGACATGCCGTCGGGGATGTCGATCAGATCGAGCGCTTCGCGCAACTCTTGACGGTCCTCGCCCTCGATGCGGCGCGACACACCGCCGCCGCGCGGATTGTTGGGCATCAAGACGAGATAGCGCCCGGCGAGCGAAACGAAGGTGGTCAGCGCCGCGCCCTTGTTGCCGCGTTCTTCCTTCTCGACCTGGACGATGATTTCCTGGCCTTCGCGCAAGGCTTCCTTGATGGTCGCCTCGCGCGGATTCACGCCTTCGCGGAAGTAGCTGCGTGCGACTTCCTTGAACGGCAGGAAGCCGTGGCGTTCTTCACCGTAATTGACGAAGCAGGCTTCGAGCGAGGGCTCGATGCGGGTGATGACGCCTTTGTAGATGTTGGACTTGCGTTGCTCGCGTCCAGCGGTTTCGATGTCGATGTCGATCAGCTTCTGACCGTCGACGATTGCGACACGCAGCTCTTCGGCTTGCGTCGCATTGAACAGCATGCGTTTCATGGGTGCTCCAAAGGAGGCAAGCCCGTGGAGTCACGCCATTGCACGCTGGTCAGGAGAATCGGCGCAAAGGACCGCTGATCAAGAGCGATCCGGGCCACTGGAAGCATGGTCACGCGGTGGCGTTCATATCGAACACCAACTGCCGTTGGGTGGCACGCGAGACCGTGGTTTCGCGCGATGTCGCCACGTGCGGCGAGTTTTCCTTCGTGAGACTGCGGCGACTCGGTCGCGCAGTCTGGTGCTTCCGATGAAGCGGTTGTCGGTAGACAGCCGCCCAAATTCTTTCAACCTATCGTGCTTCATTCCGCCGGTCGAACGCGTCGGGTTCGGCCTTGCGGTGCGTCATTCCATGGTCTTGCACTGACCCGCTCGAATCGGGGAGCGGGAACCCGTTCGCTACAATGCGCGCCTTGCCTGCCTTGAAGGCAGCACGATGGCGCTGCAATTTGCCTCCATGCGTCGGATGACCCTTCGGGACCGCCGCACAGACGCGAAAAACTATATAGGAAATGAAGGACTTGGGCAAAGAACCCAAAGCTGCGCCTGAAGCACGCGACCTCGCCTCCAACGAGGTCCGCCATTGGCGGATATCCACAGACGAGGCGGGACAACGTGTGGACAACTTTCTTTTGCGCGTCTGTAAAGGCGTGCCCAAGACGCACGTCTATCGCGTGATTCGCGATGGCCAAGTGCGTGTCAACAAGAAGCGCGTCGCGCCAGACTATCGATTGCAGGAATTCGATGAACTGCGTATCCCGCCGATCCGGATTGCGGAGAAGGCCACCCATGTCGTCCCCGCGGCGGAGTTTCCGGTGTTGTTCGAGGACGCTGATTTACTCATCATCGATAAACCCGCTGGCGTGGCGGTACACGGAGGCTCGGGGGTGAGCTTCGGGGTGATCGAGCAATTGCGGCGTTCGCGGCCGGACGCGCGCTTCCTTGAACTCGTCCATCGCCTCGATCGGGAGACCAGCGGCATCTTGATGCTGGCCAAGAAGCGTTCGGCGTTGGTGGCTTTGCATGGCCAATTCCAGGCACCGCCGGATGGTGATGGCAAAGAGATCGACAAGCGTTATCTGGCCCTGGTGAAGGGGCGGGTCGCCAATGATCGTCAGCATGTCAAAGTGCCGTTGCGCAAGACGCTCAGTGCGTCGGGTGAGCGCATGGTCTACGCTGCGGATCGCCGTGACACCGAGGCTCAGGCCGCGCATACCGTCGTCAATGTGGTGGAGCGGTTTGCCGATGCAACGCTGGTGGAGGCGGAACTACGCACCGGGCGAACGCATCAGATACGCGTGCACCTCGCACATCTGGGGCATCCGATCCTTGGCGATGAACGCTACGGCGACTTCGAATTGAACAAGGCACTGGTCAAACGCGGACTCAAGCGCATGTTCTTGCATGCGGCAGCACTCACCATCGTTCATCCGCGAACCGGGGAACGGCTGAGCGTTGCAGCGCCGTTGCCCGCGGAATGCACTCGCTTTCTGGAGGGTTTGCGTGGCGCGTCGGTATGAATTGATCGTCTTCGACTGGGACGGCACGTTGATGGATTCGACGGCAATGATTGCGCAGAGCATTCAGTTGGCTTGTCGCGACCTCGATCTCCCTGTACCGAGCAGGGCGCAAGCATCGCAGGTGATCGGGCTGGGGTTGGCCGATGCGCTCGCCAGCGCCGTACCCCAGATTCGGCAGGATCAGATTCCCGCGATGGTGGAGCGATATCGACATCACTATTTGAGTCGCGATCACCAACTCTCGTTGTTCGAAGGCGTGCGCGAGCTTCTTGTGGAGCTGAAAGAGCGTGGGCATACGCTGGCAGTCGCCACGGGCAAATCGCGTCTTGGGTTGGATCGTGCTTTGGGTGTCGCTGGCGTGGGCAATTTCTTCGATGCGACGCGCTGCGCCGACGAGTCTTTTTCCAAACCGCATCCGGCGATGCTGTTGGAACTCATGGAGCAAAGCGCAGTCGAGGCGGACGCGACCTTGATGATCGGCGACACGACGCATGATTTGCAGATGGCGGTAAACGCCGGCACCCATGCGGTCGGTGTGAGCTACGGTGCGCACGGTCTGGAGGACCTGCGCAGTATCGATGCCCAAGCCATCGTTCATTCCGTGAGCGAGCTTCGGGATTGGCTGGTTTCGCACGCCTGAATCGTCGTGACTCGACCGATCGATACCGACGGCGACCCACGGCTGCGGGCGGTCGAGATATGCACGAGCGTTGCATTGATCGAGGGCGGGCCGGGTGTCCGATTCGACTTGCAGCGCGATCTTGGCAACCGTTGGGTAGGCGCCACCGCATTCGTGGTCCGACATGCCGGGGTGGCCCGGGGCTATCTCAACGAATGTCGGCACGTGCCGAGCGAACTCGACTGGTTGCCGGGACGGTACTTCGATAGCAGCGGCCTATACTTGATTTGTGCGACGCACGGTGCGCTGTATCGTCCGGATGATGGGCTGTGTGTCGCCGGCCCCTGTGCCGGCCGTCGCTTGTTCGCCCTCGATGTGTGCGAGTGCGATGGGCTGGTATGGTGGATACCTGATTCTCAATTTCGACCCTTGGATCAACGTCAGCCATGAATCCTGAGCAGCCTTCCGAACCTTCGGCACAACGCGCCGAACCGAGCTTCGGTTCCACAAAGCCCATCGCGCCGACGGGTGCGGCGTCGCAGCCGGGTTGGGAGCGCGACGCGCTCGAACGACTTGCTTTTGCAGCGCTCAAGGAACAACGCGCATCGCGCCGGTGGGGCATCTTCTTCAAACTCGTGACGTTGTTGTACGTCACGTTGTTGCTCGGCGCATTCTTCGCGTACGAGTCCGGGTCGGGTAATGAACCCACCTCCGACCACACCGCATTGATTTCCATCGACGGAGTGATCGACGGTGAAGGCCAGAACTCAGCCGAGAAAGTGATCAGTGCGCTCGACGATGCATTCGATGAACCGCACGCCAAAGGCATCATCTTGCGGATCAATTCGCCCGGCGGATCCCCCGTACAGGCGGGCATGATTGCCGATGAGATCAAGCGCCTGCGCGCGCGTGATCCATCCAAGCCGATCCATGTGGTGGTCGAAGACATCTGCGCTTCCGGCGGGTACTACATCGCTGCCGCAGCGGATCGCATTTACGTTGACAAGGCGAGTCTGGTCGGATCGATCGGCGTGATCATGGATTCGTTCGGCGTGACCGAATTGATGTCCAAACTCGGGGTGGAGCGCCGCGCCTATACCGCAGGCGAAAACAAGGCGTTTCTCGATCCATTCCAACCGGTGAGCGAGCCGCAACGCAAGCATTTGCAGGTCATGCTGGATCAGATCCACGCACAATTCATCGATGTCGTGCGCCAGGGGCGCGGCAAGCGCCTCAAGGAAACCCCCGACATGTTCAGCGGCCTCGTATGGAACGGTGCGCAGTCGATCGATCTCGGGTTGACCGATGGATTGGGCACGGTGGAATCGGTCGCGCGCGACGTGATCAAGTTTGAGGACGTCGTCGACTACACCGTCCAGGACAGCCCGCTCGAGCGTTTGTCCAAGCGGATTTCGAGTGAGGCGGGCGAAGCGCTTGGCCGGGCGCTTGCACGCACGGCTGTTCAAGCGCCGCGATTGCACTAGCGCGTCTTTGTGGTTGCGCGCTTGAGCAGCGCGAAGACGGCGGGACGCTTTTGGAACTCTCCTGCGCGTGTGCGCCATGCTGGCGCCGGGAGGGTTTCGATATTCTCGGTGGGCAATGTCAAGTCGACCGCGATGCATACCTCGGTCTGCGGTTGCAGCACGGTCGACATCGCTTCAATCAGAGCGGTATTGCGATAGGGTGTTTCGATGAACACCTGCGTCTGTTGTTCGCGGTACGACCGTTCCTCAAGCTCCTTCAGCCGGAGGGCTCTGCCGGTAGGATCGCTGGGCAGATAGCCGACAAAGGCGAAGCTCTGCCCGGACAGGCCACTTGCCATCACCGTGAGCAAGATGGACGACGGACCGACCAGCGGCCGCACGCAAACCCCTTTTTCATGCGCCAACCTGACCAAGTCGGCACCCGGATCGGCAATGGCGGGGCATCCAGCCTCGGAAATCAGGCCCGCATCGCGCCCGGCGAGGACCGGCGCAAGCAGTGCCGAGAGGGATTGCGGCGCGGTGTTCTTGTCCAGGACCCGCATTTCGATGTCTTGGATCGATGTGATGGTGCCGATGGACTTCAAATACGCTCGCGCCGTCTTGGCGTTTTCGACAATGAAATAATCCAGGCGCGCCGTGATGTCGCGTACTTGTTGCGGGATGGATGCCGCCCAAGGTGCCGGGGCGGATTTACCGCCATCGAGCACACCAAGCGTGTTCGGAACGAGGTAGAGAATGCCGCTCATGTCGATTGCCGACTTCAGGCAAAGATCGGGTAGCCGGCTTCGCGCAGCATCGAAACCAGGGCAATCAGGGGCAAACCGATCAACGCGTTGGGATCATCGCCTTCCATGCGTTCGATGAGGGCGATGCCCAGGCCTTCGCTCTTTGCAGAACCCGCGCAGTCATAAGGTTGCTCCGCGCGCAGATAGGCATCGAGCTCGGCATCGGGCAAATTGCGAAAGTGCACCCGCGTGGGGGTCTCGCGCGTGCGCACGATGCCGTTACGTGTATCGATCAAACACAGTGCGGTATGAAAGGTAACGGTACGCGCGCGCATGAGTTTGAGTTGTTCGAGCGCCTTTTCATGCGTGTATGGCTTTCCGATCTGCACGCCATCGAAGGTGGCAACCTGATCGGATCCGATGACCAGGGCGTTGCGGTAATGCGTGGCGACGTCGGCTGCCTTCTCCTGCGCGAGGCGCACTGCGGTCTCCACTGGAGACTCGCCTGGATTTGGGGCTTCGTCGACGTCCGGCCGCGCGATGTCGAAAGGCACGCGCAAGCGCGACAACAGTTCACGGCGATACCGCGATCCGGAAGCGAGGACGATGGTGGGGAGGGAGTGGTCTTCACCGGAACGGTGAGCAACTTGAGCGACAATCGAAGTCATCACAGGATTTTCGCATGACGACCGACTTGATCTTGAACCTCCCGGAGTTTTGCGCGCGTGGCGAGAAGCGCGAAGGTCGCATGACGCCGGATGCATTTCCACGCGTCTTTGCCGACTCGATCGATGCAAAGGGCCTGCAATGGCGCGTGACGGGCGCGCTGGTGACACGTCAGGAACTGCCAGGCTACGCGGGTAGTCCTGTGCTGACCCTCATCGTGCGTGGGATTGCGCGCTTGCCATGCACACGCTGCCTCGAGCCTGTCGATGTTGATGTTGCGATTGATCATCGCTATATCGGCATGGCGAGCGAAGCGCTGGCCGATGAGGCGCTGGTCGACGACGAACACTACGATGCCGTCGTGTCCAGTACGAGCTTCGATCTGGCGCAGTTGATCGAGGACGAATTGCTGATGACGCTCGAAGCGCAGGCGCAGCATGGTCGATGCGATCCGCGTGCCCTGACGGCGCTGGGGTTGGCAGAAGATGGCGATGGGGTGGCGCTTCACGCGCCCAAAGACAACCCGTTTGCAGTGCTGAACACCCTCAAAAAGCACTGAGAGCGATGATTCATAAGCGATTTTTGCAATCGCACCATGTGCTCCGCCCATGATTTACTGCTAGAATCGCCAGCTTGCTTGAGCTCGCACACGCCAAGATTGGTAGCTTGCACGTAGGTCGTGACCAGTGATCGATCGTGCTGCATGGTGATCGCGAGCACATTTACATCGATCACGTCGTATTCGGAGCAATAGTCATGGCCGTCCAACAGAACAAGAAGTCGCCGTCCAAGCGCGGAATGCATCGCGCACACGACTTCCTTTCGAATCCCGCGATTTCGGTTGAATCGTCGACGGGGGAAGTGCATCGCCCTCATCACATCAGCCCGAACGGTTTCTACCGCGGCAAGAAGGTCGTCAAGTCGAAGTCCGACGAATAATCGGCGCCACGCGCCTCGATTCATTGCTGAATCGTCCAGTATCCGGCCGATCCGCTTGCCGGCGGCCGATGCTCCCACCGGATCGCAAGCGACCGGACGGAGTTGACCTTTTCCTTGCAGAACTACACCGTGACTGACACCGCGTCGGTGCGTCTCGCGGTCGATTGCATGGGCGGAGACCACGGACTTTCCGTGACTTTGCCGGCGGTCGCGTCCGCGGTCGCGCGTTTGCAAGATACGTCTTTCGTGCTCGTGGGGCCGCAGACGCAAATTCAAGAGGCGTTGCCCGCCGCGTTGCGCGAGCATCCACGCATCTCGTTTCGCAACGCCACCGAAGTGATCGCGATGGACGATGCGATCGAGGTCGCGTTGCGTCGAAAAAAAGACTCGTCGATGCGCGTTGCCGTCGAACTCATCAAGTCGGGTGAGGCGGATGCGGCCGTGTCGGCCGGCAATACTGGGGCGCTGATGGCGATTTCCCGGTACGTGCTCAAGACTCTCGAGGGTATCGATCGTCCGGCAATCGCATTTGCTTTGCCAAACGCCGCAGGCGGTGCGACGACGATGCTCGATCTTGGCGCCAATGTCGATTGCAGCGCAGAACATCTGCTGCAGTTCGGGCTCATGGGGGCCGCCTACGTGGCCACGCTCGAGCAGAAAGCGCGGCCGAAGGTGGGGCTGCTCAACATCGGCGAAGAAGTCATCAAGGGTAACGAGGTCGTCAAGCAGGCAGGCGATTTGTTGCGCAATTCCGGATTGAATTTCGTCGGTAACGTCGAAGGTGACGACATCTTCAAGGGAACCGCCGATGTCGTCGTTTGCGACGGTTTCGTCGGCAACGTGGCACTCAAGACGACCGAAGGTCTGGCGCAGATGCTTGGTGGATTCATCAAGGCCGAGTTCACGCGCAACCTGCTCACGCGTTTCGTCGCGCTGATGGCCTACCCCATCCTCAGTCGGTTCAAGAAGCGCGTCGACCATCGCCGTTACAACGGCGCGGCGTTGCTTGGACTCAAGGGCGTGGTGTTCAAGAGTCATGGCTCCGCAGATGCCTATGCGTTCGAATGGGCATTGAAGCGCGCGCATGATGCGGCCGGCGGTGGGCTGTTGCCCGGTGTCATCCGCGAACTTCAGTCTTATCGACTCGCTCATCCGAGTGCAGGCGAGGCCGGGAGCGAGTCGCAGACCGCTCCCCAAGTGCAATAAGAGCGCAACTGCAATGATTTACTCGCGTATTACCGGCACCGGCAGTGCACTGCCTGAGCGCTGCGTCACGAATCATGAACTCGCGGCAGAACTCGCTACGCGCGGCATTCAGACCTCGGACGAGTGGATCGTCGAGCGCACCGGAATTCGGCAGCGCTACATCGCCAGCGAGAGCGAAACGACATCGGGTCTCGCGATCCTGGCCGCTCAACGTGCGCTCGACGCGGCGGACATCGGTGCGGACGATATCGACTTGATCATCTTGGCGACCTCGACGCCGGACATGATCTTTCCCAGCACAGCCTGTCTGGTCCAAGCGGCGCTCGGTGCGAAGGGAGCTGCGGCGTTCGATCTGCAGGCCGTATGCAGCGGATTCGTGTATGCGCTTTCCACGGCAGATGCATTCATCCGCAGCGGTGCCTACCGTCGTGCGTTGGTGATCGGTGCCGAGACTTTCTCCCGCATTCTCGACTGGAACGACCGTACCACCTGCGTGTTGTTCGGTGATGGCGCTGGCGCCGTGGTCCTTGAGGCATCGGATCGTCCCGGCGTACTTGCCTCCAAGCTTCATGCCGACGGAAGTCAGGCAGGAATCCTTTGCACGGCCGGATCGGTGCGTAACGGCGCGCTGTCGGGGCATCCTTTTCTGCGCATGGACGGTCAGGCGGTGTTCAAGCTCGCGGTCAATGTGCTCGACCAGAACGCCCGTGAGGTGCTCGATGCCGCATCGATGTCGGTCGACGAGATCGATTGGTCCATTCCGCATCAGGCCAACATCCGTATCCTGAACTACACCACCAAGAAATTGGGCGTGCCCTTGGATCGGTTGATCGTGACGGTCGACCGGCATGGGAACACCTCCGCTGCGTCGGTGCCGTTGGCCTTGGATGTCGCGGTACGCGACGGGCGGATCCGTCCCGGGCAATGCGTGCTGCTTCAAGGTGTCGGCGGCGGATTCACCTGGGGTAGCGTCCTGATTCGTATGTAGGAACCAACGCGATGAAGATTGCTTTCGTTTTTCCGGGGCAGGGGTCCCAGTCGGTGGGCATGTTCAACGGTTTCGGTGCCAATGCGACCGTGCGCGCGGTGGTCGACGATGCTTCGCAAGCCATCGGCACCAACCTGTGGCAACTCGCCGAGGCCGGACCGGCAGAAGAATTGGGGCTGACTACCAACACCCAGCCGATCATGTTGGCCGGTGGGGCTGCGTATTTCCAGGCATGGCGTGCGCGTGGCGGCGTGATGCCCGACGTGGTTGCCGGACATAGCCTAGGCGAATACACGGCGCTGGTGGCAGCGGGTTCGTTGAATGTCGCGCAAGCCGCCGCCCTGGTGCGATTTCGCGCCGATGCGATGCAAACGGCGGTGCCGGTCGGTGTGGGCGCGATGGCGGCGGTAATGGGGCTGGATGCCGAGCGTGTGCGTGCGGTCTGTGCCGAATCGTCACAAGGGCAGGTCGTCGAGGCCGTGAATTACAACGAACCTGCGCAGACGGTCATCGCAGGACACAAAGAAGCGGTCGAGCGTGCCGGCGTTGCCGCCAAAGCGGCGGGTGCCAAACGTGCGCTGCCATTGCCGGTTTCGGCGCCGTTTCATTCGAGCCTGATGAAGCCCGCTGCCGATCGTCTGGCCGAACGGCTGGCCAATGAAGTCGTCGCCGCGCCTGCGTGCGCGGTCATCAATAACGTCGATGTCGCGATCGAGACCGATCCGGCGCGCATCAAGGATGCCTTGGTGCGCCAAGCTTGCAATGCGGTGCGCTGGGTCGAGACCGTGCAGCGCATGCAAGCCATGGGCATCACCCACCTGGTCGAATGCGGTCCTGGGAAGGTGTTGGCCGGTCTGGCCAAGCGCATCGCACCGGAAATCGTCGCACTCAATATCAACGACCAAGCATCGCTGGACGCCGCGCTCGAAGCGCTGCGTTGACCAAGCGAGCATTGGCCCCATCGGCACGGAGAAGTTATGCAGCAGAACCTGGACGGACAAATTGCGTTGGTGACCGGCGCTTCGCGCGGTATCGGTCAGGCCATCGCGCTGGATCTGGCACGCCATGGTGCGACCGTGATCGGAACCGCCACGACCGCGAATGGCGCTGCCGCCATCAGCGAGGCACTGGGCGGTGGCAACGGCAAGAGTCGTGGCGCAGTGCTGAACGTCAATGATGCCGCCGCCGCCGATGCCCTGATCGACGGCATCGTGGCCGAGTTCGGCGCGTTGCACATCCTGGTCAACAATGCCGGCATCACCCGCGACACCCTGGCCATGCGCATGAAGGATGACGACTGGGATGCCGTCATCGACACCAATCTGAAGGCGGTTTTCCGGATGTCGCGTGCGGTGATCAAGCCGATGATGAAGCAGCGTCAGGGGCGCATCATCAACATCACCTCGGTGGTTGGCGCCTCGGGAAATCCCGGACAGGCCAACTATGCCGCCGCCAAGGCTGGGGTCGCGGGGATGACTCGGGCGCTGGCGCGCGAAATCGGCAGCCGCGGCATCACCGTCAATTGCGTCGCGCCTGGGTTTGTCGAAACCGACATGACCAAGGCGTTGGATGAAAAGCAAACCGCCGCCTTGTTGGGGAATATCCCGCTGGGACGTCTGGGCAAGCCGGAGGACATTGCCGCGGCGGTGACTTTCCTGGCTTCGGCGGCCGCCAGTTACATCACGGGTACGACCGTGCATGTGAACGGCGGGATGTACATGTCCTGATTTAGCCCAAAGAAACTAGAAAACACTGGTCACAAACCGCTGGTAGAATCCGGCTCCGGTTTGGAGCCCTCGCCCAAGCAACGTCACTGAAACCTGAGGAGAAGAAATGGACGACATCGAAGCCCGCGTAAAGAAGATCGTCGCGGAACAGCTCGGCGTCAATGAAGCCGACATCAAGAACGAGTCATCGTTCGTGGACGATCTTGGCGCGGACTCGCTGGATACCGTTGAACTCGTGATGGCGCTGGAAGACGCGTTCGAGACGGAAATTCCGGACGACGAGGCCGAAAAGATCACGACTGTTCAGCAGGCCATCGACTACGTCAAGGCGCACAAGAAGGCCTGATGCAGTCTCCGCGGCGCGAATGCGCCACGGTCGAGGCGCCGCCCGACCTACCCGGTCCGGCGGCGCTTGTTTCTTCCGGTACTGCGAGCCGGTGTCGGGCTTTCATCGACACTTCACGCTGCCCGGTGCATCATCCGATGCCACGATTTCACCTTTGATAGCCAATCCAATCGCATGACTCGTCGCCGCGTCGTTGTCACCGGCCTGGGCATCGTTAGCCCGGTCGGCAATACCGTCCCCGAAGCATGGACCGCGTTGATCGCCGGCAAATCCGGCATCGCCCCGGTTACCAAGTTCGATGCCAGCACCTTGTCTTGCCGCTTCGCCGGCGAGGTCAAGAACTTCGATCTGGAGAAGTACATCCCGGGCAAAGAAGCACGCCATATGGACGCCTTCATCCATTTCGGCATGGCCGCGGGTATTCAAGCTTGGGAAGACTGCGGGCTCGCGATCACCGAGGAGAACGCCGAGCGTATTGGCGTGTTGATCGGTTCCGGCATCGGCGGCCTGCCGTTGATCGAAGAAACCCACGCGGAGTACGTCAATCGCGGCGCGCGCCGGATTTCTCCGTTCTTCGTGCCGGCCTCGATCATCAACATGATCTCGGGCAACCTCAGCATCCGCTACGGGTTCAAAGGTCCGAACCTTGCCATCGTCACGGCCTGCACGACCGGCCTGCACAGCATCGGCGCGGCGGGGCGTCTGATCGAATACGGCGATGCCGACGTCATGATCGCAGGCGGCGCCGAATCGACGGTTTCGCCCTTGGGTATCGGCGGTTTCGCCGCTGCGCGCGCGCTTTCCGTGCGCAACGACGATCCGGCCACCGCATCGCGCCCCTGGGACAAGGATCGCGATGGCTTCGTCCTCGGTGAAGGTGCGGGTGTGGTGGTGCTCGAGGAATACGAGCACGCCCGCAAACGCGGCGCACGTATCTATGCCGAACTGATCGGCTTCGGCATGAGCGCCGACGCGTATCACATGACCGCCCCCAATATGGACGGTCCGCGTCGCTCGATGGTCAATGCCTTGCGCAGCGCCGGCATCGCGGGCGAGGACGTGCAGTACCTCAATGCGCACGGCACATCGACACCGCTGGGCGATCTCAACGAGACCAATGCCATCAAGGCCGCCTTCGGCGCGCACGCCGGCAAGCTCGTAGTGAATTCGACCAAGTCGATGACGGGCCATTTGCTGGGCGGCGCGGGCGGGATCGAATCGGTGTTCTCGATCCTCGCGGTGCATCACCAGATTTCTCCGCCGACCATCAACATCTTCAATCAGGATCCGGAATGCGATCTTGATTACTGCGCCAATACTGCGCGGGAAATGAAGATCGACATCGCCATGAAGAACAACTTCGGCTTCGGCGGTACCAACGGGACGCTGGTCTTCCGCCGCATCTAGGCGATGTCGCGACGGTCCTGGGCTGACCCGTTCGCGATTCGCATCGGCGCCGCCGCGCGCGTGGTCCAGTTCCTGGGCGGCGCGATTGCGGCAGGCGTCTTCGGCATTGCTGCCGTCATCGGCACGCGGGTTTTCGATGGTCGTCTGACCGCCGCGGTATTGTCGACCGGCGCCTTGGGCATGTTGGCCCTCGCGGTCGCCAGCTGGGCGACATGGCGGTATCGGCAAAGAACCCACGCGCTGGCAGTGGACGCCCGCGGGGCGCTGACACTGGACGGCGAAGCGGCAACGATTCTTCCGTCCACCTGGTGGAGCGGCAACATCATCGGGCTCGCGCTGGCGCGATCTGGAAGGCCAACCTGTGTGGTGTTGATTGCCCCTGGCGCGGCGCCCGAGCTTGAACTTCGACGTCTTCGGACCTACCTGCGGTGGACGCTATCACGCAATGCGAGCGCGTCGATGGGCGACAATGCCGGGCGAGCCGATACTGGACCTGCCGAAGCCACGGCGCAAAGCAACGAGACTCTCGTCAACGCATCCCAACGTCTGCGCCAATGAGCCATTCCGACCCGCCGAATTCGAATTCGCCGCCCGATCAGGTGCGGTCCGAGTCGGGTATCGACGAGGATCAGGCCTTGAACGCATCGTCGACGGACGATGCCGATGTCGGATCGGTCGGCGCCGTCGATCTCCCCACCGAACCCGCCAGTGGCGACCGCGCGATCGATCAATTGTTGGTCGAGCGCGTCCAAGCCGGCGACAAACGCGCCTTCGAACTGCTGGTCATGAAGTATCAGCGCAAGGTGCATCGGTTGTTGTCGCGCTTCATCCGCGACGCTGCCGAGGTGGAAGACGTTGCGCAAGACGCATTCATCAAGGCATATCGTGCGTTGCCGCAGTTTCGCGGCGAATCGGCGTTCTACACTTGGCTGTACCGCATCGCCGTCAATACGGCAAAGAACTACCTCGTTTCTCAAGGCCGACGTGCACCGACCACGACCGACGCGAATGCCGAAGAAGCGGAAACTTTCGACGATGCGGACCAACTAAGGGAGATCAGCACGCCGGAATCCGTCTTGCACGGCAAGCAAGTGGCGGAAACGGTGAATCGCGCGATGGATGAATTGCCCGAGGAATTACGTACGGCAATCACCTTGCGCGAGATCGAAGGCATGAGCTACGAGGAAATCGCGGCAGTGATGAATTGTCCGATCGGTACTGTGCGATCGCGGATCTTTCGCGCTCGCGAGGCGATTGCAGGGCGGTTGCGCCCGTTGCTCGGAACTTCGAAGGAGAAGCGGTGGTAGCGAACGACAGACTTGCACAACAAGATCCGGCCGACGAATTGTCGGCCTTGGTCGATGGCGAACTTTCTCCGGAGCAGGCTGAGCGCGCGCTGGCGCGTTTGCTCGACGATCCTGCGGCGCAGGCGCGTTGGTTGGCGTATCACACGCAAGCCGATGCGCTGCGCTTTCCGACGCCAGCAGCCTTGGATGACCAAGCCTTTCTCGCTCGCTTTGGCGAGCGATTCTCATCGGAACCGGTGCATCTGCCGGTGCCAGCGCGCGCGAGCCGGCCAGTGCGGTCGACCCGCCAATGGCGCCGCGCCTGGCTGCGCTACGGCATGCCGGGTGCTGCGGCTGCCGCGGCGATCGCCACTGTGACGTGGATGACCTATCCGCATTTGCTCGATCGCGGCGCAATGACGGCCGATACGTTGACCGCGTCGAACACTGCTGACCGCGCGGCGGCAGCCGCGCCGGCGATGTCGCAGGACTTTCTATTGGCGCATCAGCAGTACGCGCCATCCTCGCGGCTGCATGGGGTTGCACCCTATGTGCGCACAGCGAGTGCCGTGACCGTTTCGACCAATCGCACCGGCACACGTCCATGAGGTTTCTGCGTTTCTTCGCAGCGTCCGCGGTCGCGGGCCTGATCGCCGGGGCTGCGTCCGCACAGACGGTCGAGGATGCGATCAAATGGCTAGACCGCATGCAGACTGCGCCCGCGCGGACCAGCTATAGCGGGATTTTCGTCTACCAACAGGGCGAACAGGTCCAGTCCTCGCGAATCACGCATATCGCGGATTCGACGGGGTCGCGCGAGCGCCTCGAAGTCCTGGATGGACAGCCGAGGGAATTCCTGCGCCACGACGACGAAGTGCGGTGCTTGCTGCCCGAGGCCAAGCGCATCCTCATCGAACGTGCGGGCGCGCGCGACAGCTTTCCGTCGTTGATTCAATCCTCGACCCGTGAAATCGCGGAGTTCTACACGGTGCGCAGGGTCGGCACCGAACGCGTGGCCGGCGTCGAAACCGATGCGCTCGAACTGACCCCGAGCGACAATCTCCGGTTTGGCTATCGTTTCTGGGCTGATCGCGCGACCGGATTGCCGCTCAAGGCGCAGACGCTCAATGACAAGGGCGAGGTCATCGAGCAGATCGCGTTTTCTGAGATCAAGATCGGACAGGGCATCGATCGTTCATTGTTGAAATCGCGCTGGAATACCGAGGGCTGGCGGATCGACAAGGCGATGACCGAGCCTGTAGGCACGACGCAGCCGTGGAATGTGAATTCGCCGATCGCCGGGTTCAAGAAGGTGCGCGAAGTGCGCCGATCCTTCGCAGGGCACCCGGAGGTCGTGCAGATCGTCTTCAGTGATGGGCTGGCGGCGGTATCGATCTTCATCGAGCCCTTGCGCGAGGGCCAATCCACCCAGGACACCAATGCCGCCAAGGGCGCCATCAACATGATGGGGCGGCGCATGGGGAACCATTGGATGACCGTCCTCGGCGAAGTCCCAGTGGCGTCATTGCGTTTGTTCGCCAATGCTGTCGAAGCGCAACCCACTCCAGCCAAACCATGAACCCGATGCACTCACAGCGTTTGAACCGATCGATTCGCGGTGTTCTATCCATCGTAGCGATGGCCATGGTGTTGGCCGTGCCGGCGCAAGCACAGCCATCGGCGCGCGGTTTGCCCGACTTCACCGATCTGGTCGAGAAGGCCGGGCCGGCGGTGGTGAACATTCGCACGACCGAGATCGTGCGCAACAACGCGCGCGATATCCCGGGAATCGACGAGAACGATCCGCTCTACGAATTCTTCCGTCGCTTCCTGCCGCCCGGGGCTAATCCGCGTGCGCCGGCGCCCAATCGCGATGATTCCGAAGACGAGCTGCCGCGGGGCGTGGGGTCCGGTTTCGTGATCAGCGCAGACGGCTATGTGCTGACCAACGCGCACGTGGTCCGGGGGGCGACGACGGTCTACGTGACCTTGCCCGACAAGCGCGAATTCAAGGCGCAGGTGATCGGCGCGGATGTGCGAACCGACGTCGCCGTGCTCAAGGTCGATGCCAACGGTCTGCCGCGGGTGGCCGTCGGCAGTGTCGATGACGTCAAACCGGGGCAATGGGTGCTCGCGATCGGATCGCCGTTCGGTCTCGAAAACACGGTGACGGCAGGCATCGTCAGCGCCAAAGGCCGCGAGACCGGCGAGTACCTGCCGTTCATCCAGACCGATGTGGCGGTCAACCCGGGCAACTCCGGCGGCCCTTTGCTCAATCTCAAGGGCGAGGTCATCGGCATCAATTCGCAGATCTATTCGCGTACCGGCGGCTTCATGGGCATCTCCTTCGCCATCCCGATCGACGAGGCGATGCGCGTGGCCGACCAATTGCGGGCTTCGGGGCATGTGACGCGCGGGCGCATCGGGGTGGGCATCGAAGAGGTCAGCAAGGATGTCGCAGACGGGCTGGGCATCAAGCCGGCCGGGGCCTTGGTCCGTAGCGTCGAGCGCGACAGTCCCGCCGATCGCGCCGGCATCGAACCCGGCGACATCATCCTGCGCTGGCAAGGACGATCGATCGAACGCAGCACCGACTTGCCGCGTGCGGTGGGCAATACGCGTCCCGGCACCCAGGCTGCGGTGCAAGTCTGGCGACGCGGGCATCTGCATGAGCTTTCCGTCACGGTGGGCGAAGCCGAGCCCGATCAACGCGAGGCTGCATCGAGCACCCCGGGCGTCGACAAGGCGCGCCCGGCGTCGCCGGCCAATGTACTGGGGCTGGCGGTCAGCGATCTGTCGGCGGCGCGCAAAGCCGAACTCCATGTGCGCAACGGCGTGGAAATCGAATCCGTCGACGGGCCGGCGGCGCGCGCAGGCTTGCGGCCCGCCGACGTCGTGGTGGCCATGAACAGCGTCGAGATCACTTCCGCCAAGCATTTCAACGAGTTGGTGACCAAGGTGGATCGCACCAAGGCGGTGGTGTTGCTGGTCCGGCGCGGCGAGCTGGCGCAGTTTGTGCCGGTGAAGCCCAACGGACGCTGAGCGCGGCGCAACCATGCAGTTCGATCTGCTGTACCGCAGCTATTGCCATTTGTGCGATCTGATGCGCGATGCGGTGCTTGCGCATCCGCTGGGACAGGGCATCGCGTTGCGCATCGTCGACGTCGACGCCGATCCGGCGCTCGAAGCGCGTTTCGACGAGCAGGTGCCGGTCTTGATGGACGGCGATGTGGTGATCTGCTGGGGGCGGTTCGATGCCGCGGCCTTCGAGGCGCATCTGACGCGCCGGGGCAAGGCCACGACGCCTGCGCGCTAGCGCTGGATCGCGCCGGGCCACGCCGCGCGGCGTACGCGGTCGGTGGCGCGTCTCAAGTAGAATGGCGACCGTTCGGCGCGCTCTTCCCCAGCGCGCCTTTGCTTTGTTTAGGGCTTATGCAGCACATCCGCAATTTCTCCATCATCGCGCACATCGACCATGGCAAGTCGACCCTGGCTGATCGCCTGATCCAGCGTTGCGGCGGTTTGTCCGATCGCGAGATGGAAGAACAGGTCCTCGATTCGATGGATCTCGAGCGCGAGCGCGGCATCACGATCAAGGCCCAGACCGCCGCGCTCAGTTACAAGGCGCAAGACGGCAAGGTCTACAACCTCAACCTGATCGACACCCCGGGCCACGTCGACTTTTCCTACGAAGTCAGCCGCTCGTTGTCGGCCTGCGAAGGCGCGTTGCTGGTGGTCGATGCGAGCCAGGGCGTCGAGGCGCAGACGGTGGCCAATTGCTATACCGCGATCGAACTCGGCGTCGAGATCGTGCCGGTGCTCAACAAGATGGACCTGCCCCAGGCCGATCCCGACACTGCACGCGAAGAAATCGAAGACGTGATCGGCATCGATGCGTCCAACGCGATTCCAGCCTCGGCCAAGACCGGCATGGGCGTGGACGACATCCTAGAAGCGGTGATCGCGCGGATTCCGCCCCCCAAGGGCGATCCGGCCCAGCCTTTGCAGGCCTTGATCATCGATTCATGGTTCGACAATTACGTCGGCGTGGTGATGCTGGTGCGGGTGGTCAACGGCACCCTGCGTCCGCGCGACAAGCTCTTGTTCATGGCGACCGGCGCCAACCAATTGTGCGAACAGGTCGGCGTGTTCACGCCCAAGTCGGTCGCGCGCGAGGTGCTGAGCGCGGGCGAGGTCGGCTTCGTCATCGCCGGCATCAAGGAACTCAAGGCGGCCAAGGTCGGCGACACCATCACGCATGCGGGCAAGCCCGCGGCGTCGGCCTTGCCCGGCTTCAAGGAAGTCCAGCCCCAGGTGTTTGCCGGTCTCTTCCCGGTCGAGGCGAATCAATACGACGCGCTGCGCGATTCGCTCGAAAAGCTCAAGCTCAACGATGCGTCTTTGCAATACGAGCCCGAGGTGTCGCAGGCGCTGGGCTTCGGTTTTCGCTGCGGCTTCCTTGGCCTGTTGCACATGGAGATCGTGCAAGAGCGCCTCGAGCGCGAATTCGACATGGACCTCATCACGACCGCGCCGTCGGTCGTGTACGAAGTGCTGATGAAGGACGGCAGCGTCATCCAGGTTGAGAATCCGTCCAAGCTGCCCGACCCGGCCAAGATCGAAGAGGTGCGCGAGCCCATCGTCACCGTGCATCTGTACATGCCGCAGGACTATGTCGGCTCGGTGATCACGCTGTGCATCGCCAAGCGCGGCGTGCAAATCAATATGCAGTACCACGGCCGGCAGGTGATGTTGACCTACGAAATGCCGCTGGCCGAAATCGTGCTCGACTTCTTCGACCGGCTGAAATCGGTCTCGCGCGGCTACGCGTCGATGGATTACGAGTTCAAGGAATACCGCGCGGCCGATGTGGTCAAGGTCGACATGCTGATCAACAGCGACAAGGTCGATGCGCTGTCGATCATCGTCCACCGCAGCAACTCGCAATCGCGCGGCCGCGAAGTGGCGGCCAAGATGCGCGAACTGATCCCGCGCCAGATGTACGACGTGGCGATCCAGGCCGCGATCGGCGCCAACATCATCGCGCGCGAGAACATCAAGGCGCTGCGCAAGAACGTGCTCGCCAAATGCTACGGCGGCGACATCACCCGCAAGAAGAAGCTGCTCGAAAAGCAAAAGGCCGGCAAGAAGCGCATGAAGCAGGTCGGCACCGTTGAAATTCCGCAGGAAGCCTTCCTGGCGATCCTGCAGGTGGACGACAAGTCATGAACTTCGCGTTGATTCTCTTCCTGTTGTCGATTGCGACCGGCGTGGTCTGGGCGTACGACCACTTTGTTTTGCGGCGTGGACGCATTGCCGATGCCGAGCGCGCCTTGGCCACTTTCGATGCCGGCGCGGCCAAGCTCGATGAAGCGGCGCGAGCGAAGGAGCGCGAGCAATTGCGCCAGACCAAGCTTCGGCAGCCGGCGTGGGTCGAGTACACCGGCGGCTTCTTCCCGGTGATCGTGACGGTGTTCTTTTTGCGTTCGTTCGTCGCTGAACCGTTTCGCATTCCGAGCGGATCGATGATCCCGACCTTGCTGATCGGCGATCTGATTCTGGTGAACAAGTACGCTTACGGCATTCGCTTGCCGGTCATCGACGAGAAGATCATCGAGGTGGGCAGCCCGCAACGTGGCGATGTGATGGTGTTTCGCTACCCCAAGGATGAGTCGGATAACTACATCAAGCGCGTGGTCGGCCTGCCCGGTGATACGGTCGTCTATGAAAACAAGCGCCTGACGATCAACGGCCAAGCAGTTCCCGTGGCCAAGATGGATGATTATTTCGACGGCCCCGAATTGCAGTTGAAGCGCCAATACAACGAACATCTGGGCAATGTCGACCATCGGATCATCAACGATGACCGGTTGCCGCCCGAGACCAAGCACGACAGCTTCCGCTTTGGCGAGCGATGCACCTACAATGCGCTCGGGTTTCGCTGTACGGTGCCGGAAGGCCATTACTTCATGATGGGTGACAACCGGGACAACAGTTCCGATTCACGCGTCTGGGGATTCGTGCCGGAGCGCAATATCGTCGGCAAGGCCTTCTTCATTTGGATGAATTTCAGCGATTTGTCACGCATCGGCGGATTCAATTGATCGTCAGGGACACCATGAGGACCAGCATTCGGCAGGGCGGCGCAAGCCTGTTGGGCGTGTTGTTTTGGGGCGCGTTGATCGCGATCCTGTTCCTGCTCGGCATGCAGGTGGTTCCGTCGATCACGGAGTATCGCGAGATCAAGTCGGCGACGGAGCGCGCCGCCAATTCCGGCGGGACGGTGGCGGAAATTCGCACTGTCTACAGCAAGCAGGTCCAGGCCGGCTACATCGAGTCGGTAAAGCCCGGCGATCTGGAGATCACCAAGGACGCCAACGGCAAGGTCGTGGTGAGTTTTGCCTACACCAAGAAGTTGTCGCTGTTTGGTCCGGTGAGCCTGGTCATCGACTACTCCGGAAGTTCGACCGCGCGATGAGCGTGCGACGGAGCCATGGCTGAACCGAAAACCCTGTGCGACCGGCTCGGCTACGAGTTCAAGAATCCCATCCTGCTCGAGCAGGCGCTGACGCATCGCAGCCATAGTGGGTTTCACAACGAGCGCCTGGAGTTTCTTGGCGACGCCGTCCTGAACTGCGCCATTGCGCGCTTGCTGTTCGACAAATATGCACGTATCGACGAAGGCGATCTGTCGCGCGTGCGTGCCAATCTGGTCAAGCAGCAATCGTTGTACGAGGTCGCGCAGCGCCTCGAATTGAGCAGCGCATTGCGCCTGGGCGAGGGCGAACTCAAGAGCGGCGGATTTCGCCGCCCGTCGATCCTGGCGGACACGGTCGAGGCGATTTTTGGCGCGATCTTTCTGGACAGCGGCTTTGATACCGCTTCGGACGTCATCGCGCGCTTGTACAAACCGGTACTCGAGAACGTCGATCCGCAAACCCTGGGCAAGGACGCCAAGACGCTGTTGCAGGAATGCCTGCAAGCCAAACATATCCCTTTGCCCGTCTACACGGTCATCGCCACGCGGGGTGCCGCGCACAGTCAGGAGTTCGAAGTGGAGTGCACGGTGCCCAAGCTCAACATTCAAGTCAAAGGCGCGGGGGGCAGCAGGCGTGCCGCCGAGCAGGCCGCGGCGCGCAAGGCGCTTGACGAAATCACCGCCCATGTGCCGGTCGTGGCGCGCAAGACGCGCGGCGCCAAAGCGCGCGCACCCGAGTGATCGTGCCTGTGTCTGATTTCGCGCAGTCATCCGGATTTCGCACCGGTTTCATCGCCATCGTCGGGCGACCGAACGTCGGCAAATCCACGCTGACCAATGCCCTGGTGGGCCAGAAGGTCAGCATCACCGCCGACAAGGCGCAGACCACCCGGCACCGTATCCATGGCATTTTGACCAATGCGGATACCCAATTCGTCTTTGTCGATACGCCCGGCTACCAGACCCGCCATGGCGGCGCGCTCAACCGTTCGATGAACCGGGCGGTGATGTCGGCGCTGTCCGATGTCGATTGCGTTGTTTTCGTCGTCGAGGCACTGCGGTTCGGTCCCGAGG
>CAYUYC010000006.1:0-8074 GCA_964448945.1 uncultured Burkholderiaceae bacterium | reverse complement strand
GTCATCTTGGCGATCACCAAGACCGATCTGGCCCAGCCGCGCGAACGACTGCTGCCGTTCATTCAGAAGATTGCCGGCGAGTGCAGCTTCGATGCCGTGGTGCCGGTCTCGGCACGACGCGGCCAGCAGCTCGATGCGCTCCTCGCGGAGATCCGCTCGCGCCTGCCGGAAGGCGCGCCGATGTTCGATCCGGAAGATTTCACCGATCGCAGCGTGCGCTTCTTGAGCGCCGAGACCATCCGCGAAAAGGTCTTTCGTCTGGTCGGCGATGAATTGCCCTATCGCAGCACGGTGCAGATCGACAAGTTCGAAGAAGGCGAGGAGCTGCAACGCATCTTCGCGACGATCCTGGTCGACAGCGACAACCACAAGGCCATCGTCATCGGCGCCAACGGCGAACGCATCAAGCGCATCGCAAGCGAAGCGCGCGTGGACCTTGAACGCCAACTCGGAACGCGCGTCTATCTCGAGCTATGGGTCAAGGTGCGCAGCGGATGGGCCGACACCGACGCATCGGTGCGTGCGCATGGACACGAATGACGGTGCAACCGGCCTGAAGTCCGCGCAGTCGCGTACCGTTCGGCGCACGCGTAGCGGCGAGGGCGCGCGGGTGCACGACGAGCCTTGCTACATCCTGCATGCCACCGCCTATCGCGAAACCAGCCTCGTGCTGCAAGCGTTTTCGCGCCACCATGGCCGGGTGCCCCTGGTCGCCAAAGGTGCGCGGCGTCCCACTTCGCAATTGCGACCGGTGCTGGTGTCCCTGCAGCCATTGATGCTCAATTGGTCCGGGCGCGGAGAGGTCAAGACCCTGACCGCCGCGCATTGGGTGGGCGGCCAGCCGATGCTCAAGGAGGCGGCGCTGCTGTGCGGCTTCTACATGAACGAGCTGCTGCTCAAACTCACCGCGCGCGAAGACGCCCATGAGCGCTTGTTCGACGCCTATGTCCATGGCCTGACCGATCTGGCGGGCGGCAACCACAAGACCGCCGTCCTGCGACGCTTCGAGCACACGCTCTTGCGCGAAATCGGGCTCGGGATCGAGTTCGATCGCTGCGCCGACGGCACGCCCGTCGAACCCGATGCGGCGTATGTGTGTATCCCCGAGTTCGGCGTGCGCGTTGCGCGCAGCGGCGATGGGCCAGACTTGCCGCGCTTGAGCGGCCGGGTATTGCAGGCCATCGAACGCGCCGACTACGCCGACCCGCTGACGCTGCAACAGGCCAAGCCGTTGATGCGCACCTTGATTCATCACGCGCTTTCCGGGCGCACGCTCGCCACCCGCCAACTCTTGCTGGATATTCACGCCCTATGATCGACCTCGGCGTCAACATCGACCACATCGCCACGGTGCGCAATGCCCGGGGCACGACCTATCCCGATCCGATCCGCGCGGCACTGCTGGCCGAAGACGCTGGCGCCGATCTGATCACCCTGCATTTGCGCGAGGATCGCCGCCACATCAAGGATGCCGATGTGCGCGCGTTGCGCCCGCAATTGCGCACCCGCATGAACCTCGAATCGGCGGTGACGCGCGAAATGATCGACTTCGCTTGCGAGGTCCGTCCGCAGGATGTCTGTCTGGTACCCGAGCGGCGCGAAGAATTGACCACCGAGGGCGGACTCGATGTGGCAGGGGGCTTCGATCGCGTGCGCGATGCGGTGAGCCGATTGACCGACGCCGGGATACGCGTGTCCTTGTTCATCGATGCGCAAGAACGCCAGATCGAGGCCGCGACACGCGCGGGCGCGCCGGTGATCGAGATTCACACCGGCCGCTATGCAGAGGCTGAAGATGCAGCGACGCGTGCCTCCGAACTCGCGCGCGTTCGAGGCGCCGTTCGATTCGGGATTGCCTGCGGATTGCGCGTCAATGCCGGGCACGGCCTGCACTACGAGAACGTCGTACCGATTGCCGAGATCGTCGGAATTGCCGAACTCAACATCGGACACGCGATCGTCGCGCAAGCGCTGTTTGGCGGATGGGAACAGTCCATACGCGAGATGAAGGCGCTCATGGTGCAAGCCTGGCTGCGCACCAATACCCACCTTGATCGAGAGCGCAGCGCATGATCGCCGGGATCGGTACCGACATCATCGAGATCGCACGGATCGAAGCCGCTTTCGCACGCCATGGCCTGCGATTTGCCGAGCGGATTCTGGGCCCCGACGAATTGGCCAAGTTCCACCGGCGAGCCCAACGCGCTCATGCGCGCGGCATGGCTTTCCTTGCCACCCGTTTCGCCGCGAAAGAGGCCTTTTCCAAGGCGGTGGGGCTCGGCATGCGCATGCCGATGACTTGGCGGGCCGTGGAAATCGTCAAC
The DNA here is from genome assembly GCA_964448945.1 of uncultured Burkholderiaceae bacterium. Lineage (GTDB taxonomy): Bacteria > Pseudomonadota > Gammaproteobacteria > Burkholderiales > Burkholderiaceae_E > CAXBRX01. The sequence goes on along the minus strand of CAYUYC010000006.1, from coordinate 5,750 downwards.
GATCCTTCCGGCCGTCCGATCGTACGCGCGCATGGTGCGATGGCTGAACGCATGGTCGAGCGCGGTTGGAGTGCTTCGGTGTCAGTCTCGGACGAGCGATTGTTTGCCGTTGCCTTCGTCGTGATCGAGCAGAAACAGTAATTTTCATGTTCTGCGTTGGTGCCAGAGCCCTGCGGGCGCATTAAGCCCAAAAGCGGTCTTTTCATGCTTTCGTGGAGCGAGTAAAGTCGCTCGATTCTTGGCGCCAAGGCGGACGGGCGCCGCATTCCATCGCACGACGCTATGAACGACCAACTCTCCTCCACCGGCTTTGGGCCGGTCATGCTTGACGTCGAAGGTCTCGAACTCACCGACGCGGATCGTCGCAGGATCGCGCATCCTCTGACGTGCGGCGTGATTCTGTTTTCGCGCAACTTCGCGTCGCGCGCGCAGTTGCGCGCATTGTGCGACGCAATTCACGCATGCAAGCCCGGTGTATTGATCGCAGTCGATCATGAAGGCGGACGTGTGCAGCGGTTCCGGGCCGATGGATTCACCAGTCTTCCGGCCATGCAACGTCTCGGTCAGCTCTGGGATGCCGATACCTCCGCCAGTCGCTTGAAGGCGCTGCGCGCAGCCACCGCGATCGGCTATGTGCTGGCGAGCGAACTGCGGGCGTGCGGCGTCGACTTCAGCTTTGCGCCTGTACTCGATCTCGATTGGGGACGTTCAGGCGTCATCGGGGACCGTGCATTGCATCGCGACCCGCGCACCGTGACCTTGCTGGCCAAGAGCGTTGCCCACGGCATGCTGCTCGCCGGGATGGCTTGTTGCGGCAAGCATTTCCCGGGGCATGGACATGTGATCGCCGATTCGCATCACGCACTGCCGATCGACGATCGACGACTCGACGAGATTCTGGCGCACGACGCGGCGCCCTACGAGTGGTTCGGTCTCGGACTCACGGCGGTCATGCCCGCACATGTGGTGTATTCCAAGGTCGATCGCATGCCCGCCGGTTTTTCGTCGGTATGGCTGCAGCAGATCCTGCGTCTGCAACTGGGATATACGGGCGCCATCATCAGCGATGACCTCGCCATGGAAGGCGCCAAAGCGGCGGGCGGTGTCGTGGAGGCGGCCCGTGCAGCCTTGACCGCAGGATGCGACGTGGTGCTCGTCTGCAATCGTCCGGAATTGGCCGATCGTCTACTCGCTGGGCTGGTTTGGACGAGCGCCGAAGCCAGTCTGGCGCGCATCGCGGCGCTCGCGCCGGTGGGGCAGGCTCAGGATTGGGATGCTTTGCACGCAAGCGATCGATTTGCCGCCGCGTTCAAGCTGCTGAAGGCGCTCTAGCAAGAGCGTTGGCTCGTATCGGGCGCGGCTGATCTGCCACGCCCGATGCATTGCGATTACTTGACGCGATTGCGGTATTCGTTGGTGCGCGTGTCGATTTCGATCTTGTCGCCGATTTCGACGAACAAGGGGACCGGAATCTCGAAGCCGGTCGAAATCTTGGCCGGCTTGAGCACCTTGCCCGAAGTGTCGCCCTTGACGGCGGGTTCGGTGTAAGTCACTTCGCGCACGACCGTATTCGGGATTTCCACCGAGATCGGACGGCCTTCGTAGAACACCACGTCGGCGGGCAATCCGTCTTCGAGGTAGTTCAGCGCGTCACCCATCGATTCCGCTTCGATCTCGTATTGGTTGTAGTCGGCGTCCATCCAGACGTACATCGGGTCACCAAAATACGAGTAGGTGACTTCCTTGCGTTCGAGCACCAGCAGTTCGAACTTGTCGTCGGCCTTGTAGACGGCTTCGGTGCCGGTGCCGGTCAACAGGTTCTTGAGTTTCATCTTGACGACGGCGGCGTTGCGGCCGGACTTGTTGTATTCGGCCTTTTGAACAACCATCGGATCGTTGCCGATCATGATGACGTTGCCGGAGCGCAGTTCTTGAGCAATCTTCATAATGTGCCTTGCGAGGGGGCGGTCCGGCCCGCATGCGGACGACACCTGGGGTAGCGACCCAAGGGGACCCTGACGATAAAGAAAACTCGCTATTCTAGCCGGTCGGCAACAAAGCGTTGAAGGTGCCCAGCTAAATCGCCTCGGGCAGCAACAGCCGATCGCCAGCGCTGCGCATGTGTCTTAAGCGCCTGCATATGCGGAACCAGTTCGCGCCATGCGACGCCGACCTCGCCGTCCGTATTCCAAGCCAGATTGAATTGGCGCCATGCATTGGCCACATCAGGTGCCAGGCCCGCCACGTAGCGCCCCATGAAGGCCTCCAACTTGATCAGATGGGCGTCATCGGCCTGAGGATAGATGTGCCAGGCGAACACCGTCCCGGCCAGTTGGGCCCGAACGAAGGAATCCTCGCCGCGCACGATCGCGAAATCGCAGCACCAGAGCAGTTCGTCGAACGCTGCCTGCGGCACGAAGTCGATCGCACGCAGTGCGAGTGAAGTCGAGCGCGTGTTTTCGATCGGCTGTGCAGCTTGCGGGATGAGACATTGCACGCGTTGTGGAGATTCGGCCCAAGCGCTGCACAGCTTGGCGAAGCTGTCGGTGGGATAGCTGAAGACCAGGGCAGTGAAAGGCGCATCGGGGTCCGCGCCAAGCGATCGCAGGCGATCGATGCGTTGATGCGGTTCGGCGAAGAATTGCATGCGGCGCGCTTCGAGATCGCGTTCGATGACAACGCCGCCACTGCGTTCCGAAAAGCCCGGGAAGAAGAAGTACTTCGTCAGACCGAGCTGCGGATGGATCGATCCCAGCCCGTGGCAATCGTCGACCCATCGTTCCGCACTGAGGTATTCGAGGTTGATCCAGACCGGGCGTCGCGCCAGCGCCGCCATGATGGCTGCATAACCAGTCGGAATTTCGCAGGCAAAGGCTTCGATAACCACGTCCGCTGGATCGCCGAGATCGACATGCTCGGTCCAGCGGATGATCGCGATGCCATGTACGGTCTGATGTGCTCGTGCGACCTGAACCTCCGGAACAAGGCGCGCAAGTGTGGCCAGATCGTCGATGATGAGGCGTACTTGCCACGCGTATTCGCGGGCCAACTGCGCCGCCAGGCGCCAGGTGACCGCGGCATCTCCGAGGTTGTCGATGACGCGACAGAACAAGTCGCAGCGCAGCGCGCGTGAAGGGTGGTGGGGGTCTGACATAATCGGTCGAAGCTTAATGCACCCGCCCAGCATGACCGACGCCACGCCAACCTTCGATCCGGGAACGATCTTGCGCGGCTTGCCGCATCTGCCCGGCGTGTATCGCTACTTCGATGCCGCAGGCAACGCGCTGTATGTCGGCAAGGCCCGCGACCTGAAGAAGCGCGTTTCGAGCTACTTCCAGAAGACGCAGACATCGGCGCGCATTGCACTGATGGTCGAGCGCATCGCCCGCATCGACACCACGGTGACGCGCTCGGAAGCCGAGGCGCTGCTGCTCGAGAACAACCTCATCAAGACGCTCGCGCCGCGCTACAACATCCTCTTTCGCGACGACAAGAGTTATCCGTTTTTGCGCATCACGGGGCACGATTTTCCGCGGCTTGCGTATTACCGCGGATCGATCGATCGCAAACATCAGTATTTCGGCCCATATCCCAGCGCCTGGGCGGTCAAGCAATCGATCCAGATCCTGCAGAAGGTATTTCGTCTGCGCACCTGCGACGACACGGTGTTTCGCAATCGCACGCGTCCGTGTTTGCTGTATCAGATCAAGCGCTGTACTGCGCCGTGCGTTGGCCGGGTCTCGGAAGAGGAGTACGCGCGCGATGTCGACGAGGCCGCGAGCTTCTTGCGTGGACGGCACGCCGAGCTATTGCAGAGCCTCGAAAGCTCGATGAAGTCGCTGGCCGAGCAGTTGCGGTTCGAAGAGGCCGCCGAGGTGCGCAACAAGATCTCCGCCTTGTCGCGGGTGTTGCATCAGCAAAGCATGGAGGCCAGCACCGATACCGATGCCGACATCGTCGCCGTTGCAGTCGATGGCGGGCGCGCGTGCGTGAATCTGGCCATGGTGCGCGGCGGGCGCCATCTGGGCGACAAGCCGTTTTTCCCGACGCATGTGGCCGATGCCGAGGGCATCGACGACGAGCCCATCGCGCATACCGTCATGCGTGCCTTTCTGGTTCAGCATTACGCCGATCGCAGTGCGCCACCGGTCGTGATCGTGAACGTCGATGCCGATCTCAACGATTTGGCGGAAATCCTCGGGCCGGAAGGGGGCAGAAAGATCTCGATCGTGCGCCAACCACAAGCGCAGCGGCGAGCATGGTTGGAACAATGCGAGCGCAACGCGCGATTGGCACTCGTGCGTCTGCTCAGCGAAGAGGGCTCGCAGCAAATGCGCACGCGCGAACTGGCTGACTTGTTGGGCGCCGAGGGGGCGGATGCGGATATCGGCAATCTGCGCATCGAATGCTTCGATATCAGCCACACCGCGGGCGAGGCCACGCAGGCGTCTTGCGTCGTCTTTCACCATCACGCGATGCAGCCGTCGGAATACCGGCGGTACAACATCAACGACATCACGCCCGGCGACGATTACGCGGCGATGCGACAGGTGCTGACGCGGCGCTATGGACCGGTCAGTGAGGGTGCCGGTGCGATGCCGGAGATCGTGTTGATCGATGGCGGGAAAGGGCAGGTCGAGGTGGCGCGTCAGGTCTTCGAAGAGTTGGGCCTGGACGTTTCGCTCATCGTGGGCGTCAAGAAGGGCGAGGGGCGCAAGGTCGGGCTCGAAGAGCTGGTCTTCGTCGACGGGCGCGAGTCCTTGACCTTGGGTCGCGAAAGCGCGGCATTGATGCTGGTTGCCCAGGTGCGCGACGAAGCGCATCGGTTCGCCATCACCGGGATGCGTGCCAAGCGGGCCAAGGCACGGCAGGGCTCGCAACTCGATGAACTCGAAGGCATCGGGCCGCGGCGTCGGCAGCGGCTATTGACGCGCTTTGGCGGGTTGCGCGGCGTGCTCGACGCGAGCATCGATGAGTTGGCGACGGTCGAAGGGATCTCGCGCAAACTGGCCGAGCAGATCTATAGGCAGTTGCATTGAGCACCGCGGGCGCTCGGATAGAATCGGCACCATGCCGCTGAACCTGCCGATCCTCCTGACCTGGGCGCGCATCGTCCTCATTCCCTTGTTCGTCGGGGTGTACTACCTGCCCGACGCTTGGTTGCCATTGACGATGAAAAATCAATTGGCGACCGGATTGTTCATCGTTGCGGCCGTCACCGATTGGTTCGACGGCTATTTGGCACGCCGCTGGAATCAGACCTCGCAGTTCGGCGCATTTCTCGATCCGGTGGCCGACAAACTCATGGTCGCCGCTGCGCTCTTGGTATTGCTCGAATTTCAACGCGTCGAGGATTGGGTCGCACTCATCATCATCGGGCGTGAAATCGCGATCTCCGCGCTACGCGAGTGGATGGCGCAAATCGGCGCCGGCAAGAGCGTCGCAGTGAGTTCGATCGGCAAGATCAAGACCGCGGCGCAGATGGTGGCGATCCCGTTGTTGTTGTTCAACGCCGATCTCTTCGGCGTGTTTCATAGCGCGCGCATCGGCACATGGTTGATCTATGTGGCCGCCGTGCTCACCGTCGTGAGCATGCTGTATTACCTGCGGCAGGCTTGGCCGCAAATTGCGCAGCGATCGACTTGACAAACATTGTTCGGCCGCTAGAATCGCGGTCTCGGTTTTGCCGGTGCACGCGGGAATAGCTCAGTTGGTAGAGCGCAACCTTGCCAAGGTTGAGGTCGCGAGTT
>CAYUYC010000005.1:19003-33600 GCA_964448945.1 uncultured Burkholderiaceae bacterium | reverse complement strand
GACCAGATCGCGATCATCGCCTCGCGCGTCATGAGCGTCGCGGTCTCGGGTGTGAGCCTGCTGGTGGCGGGCTTTGGCGCGGCCAAGCTCGCCATGCCCGCGATCGACGCCTGGAGCGACGGCAAGGAGATCGCCTTCGGCGCGATCGTCTGCTCGGTCATCCTGACGAGCTATCTCTTGGCGCGCACGCTCGCGGCGCGCGATGTGGCGCAGCGGGTGGCAACGCCGCAATGAGCGAGTGGCGCCAAACCCGCACGACGCAGTGTGCGGTCTGCCTCGGGGCGCAAACAGAACCGAGCGGTGCGCTTCATCGGGTTTGAGGTGATCAGCGGCATGCGACGACGCTTACCGCGTTCGCGCGGATGTGCTATTCATCGCCAATTGTGTATTCACTTCCACGTCCCGCGTGAACACCGAACGCCTGGTCTACTTCATCGCGTTGGCCGCCATGTCAGTGGTCATTGGTGTTGCGCTGCGTCGGCGTATCGACGGGCACATCGTGCGCAAGTACGCCGTGCCCGATGCCGACGCCTTCACCAAAGATCTGACCGCACCGTTGAGCGCCATGCTCAACAACGTGTTGATCCCGGTGCACTTTCTGTTGTTCATGACACCGGTGGGACCGACCCAACCGGTGATGCAGGATCGTGCCGGGTGGTTCATGGTGTGCGGCGCGGCGTTCTGCTTCGTGGTGTGGTTCGTGCTGACCGCCTTGGAGCATGTGTGGCGTGCCTTGCGTCCGGACTCGACGATGTACCCCGCCGCCTATGTGACGGTCGGGTCGTTCGGCGGCGGCAATCGCGGCTTCATCGTGGTCTATCTGCTGTCCTTCGCCGGACCGGTGATCCAATGGTTCGGCGCGCCCTTGTATCTGCTCAACTACTTCATCGCCTTCGACGCTGGCTACTACATCACCTTCCTTGCGCTGTTTCATCTCATCATTGCGGGGCGCATGGGCCTGGGTAGCGCGCTCGGATCGGCCAAGCGCATCTTCGACGGGCAACTGGACTTTCTTCCGCCCGCATTGGTGGTGTTGATCGCGATCGGCGGGGCGGTGCTCAAATTGACCGGTGTCGAGTTCGAATGGTTGCGAGGCATTGTCGGGCCTTTGCGGACCTCGGTGGGCAACATCATGTTCTCGGTGGCCACGATCTATCTGGTGGTCAGCCGCCCCACCGGCCTCAAGGTGTCGCCAACGATCGCCGACGCGCTCGCGCTCATGCTGCCGCGCGCGTTGGCAGGGTTTGCGCTCCTACTCGGGCTGGCATGGCTCGGGCGCTACGGCGTCGCCGTGCTGACCGAACTGCAGCGCCAGTTGCTGGTGCTCGTCGCGGTGTTCTGCGTGTTGCCGTCGAGCTCGATCGTGTATTCCCTGGTCGATCGCAGCAATGCTGAAGCGGCACTCAAGGAAATCGTGCGCACCCAGGTCATCAAGTCCAATCTGATCTATCTGGTGATGCTGGTGCTTGCGTTGTGCGTGGTGGCCATCGTCTACGTCCTGGTGCCGCCCATGGCGCCCCAGCCCTGACGATGCCCCACCTCCTCATCGATGCCCCCACCGACCAAGGCGACGAAGCGCTGATGGAATCCATCGGGCGCTTGCTCGGCGTCCAGCAACTCCGGCGCGAGGAAGTACTGTGCCCCACCGCCTGCCGGCCGGTGACCACGTACCGCGGCCGGTTCCGCCGCGCGCAGATCACCATCGGCGGCGAGCTGTACCTGAACCTCGACATCGACTACCGCGTGCATGTGAAGGTCTACGCCGGCAAGGCCGTGCATGCCGATGAGGTCGCCGCGCGCTTTCTCGAGCGCCTGCGCGCCGCCGGGTACCGGGCCGAGGTGTGGGCTTGACCGCGGCGAAGCTCACGCTGGTGTTGCTGCCGGGCATGGACGGCACGGGCGAGTTGTTTGCGCCCTTCGTCGCAGCGCTTGCGGATGCGTTCGCGGTCCGGGTCGTGCGCTATCCCGACGACGGGCCGCAGACCTATGCCGCGCTCGCCGAGCATGCACGCGCCGCACTGCCGCGCGAAGGGCCGTATCTGCTGCTCGGCGAATCCTTCTCGGGACCGATCGCGGTGATGCTCGCCGCAACGCATCCGCCGGGCTTGGTCGGCGTCGTGCTCTGCGCGAGCTTCGTGCGCGATCCGCGGCCGGCGTTGACGCGCTGGCTTGCGCCCTTGGCATGGCTGCCGCTGCCGCGCGTGCCGACCGCTCCCGCGTGCTGGGCCTTGATGGGACGGCACGCGACGCCGGCGCTCGCGGCATTGCTCGGACGCGCCCTGGGTCAGGTGAGCACCGCCACGCTGCGCGCGCGGCTGGGTGCGGTGCGCGAAGTCGATGCATCGAATGCGCTGGCGCAATTGCGCGTGCCCGTGCTTTGGCTGCGCGCGACCGAGGACCGGCTCGTGAGCGCCGCGGCAGCCGAACACGCGGCGCGTCGATGCGCCATGCTGACCGTGGTGGCGATCGAGGCGCCGCATTGCCTGTTGCAGACCACGCCGCACGAAGCGGTCCGGGCGTTGCAGGCATTCGCTTGCGGCATTATGGGCGCTTCCGCCATCGCGACCCCGCAGCCCGCGCAATGAGAACCCTGTACCAAGCCGCCCACGCCGTCGAGGCGCACATGCTGCGCGACCTGCTCGCGCAAGAAGGCATCGCGACCGAGATCCATGGCGAACATCTGCCGGGCGCGATGGGCGGTCTGCCCGCCGCGGGCCTGGTGCATTTGTCGGTCGACGAGGATGCGTACGACCGTGCGCGCGCGTTGATCGAGCGCTGGGAGGCCGAGCAGCCGCGCGACCGCGCGCCCGCGGCGCCGGCACGTCAGCGCTCGAACGCCTGGTTCTGGCTCGCGATCGGTGTGTTGCTCGGCGCGGGCGCCACCTTGGCGTACACCCGCATCTTCACGCCCGGTGCCGGCGCGGACGAGCGCGGGGCCCACGAGGAGCGCCGGTCCTACGCGCTGTCGGGCGGCCTGGTGCGCGTCGAGGCCGATCGCAACCGCGACGGGCGGGTCGATCGCGTGAGTCATTACGACGCCGACGGCGCGCTCGAAGCGACCGAGTCCGATGAAGACTTCAACGGCAGCCTGGAAACCCGCAAGGAATATCGCAACGGCATCCTTTCGTCCGCGCAGATCGATACCGACCACGACGGCGTGGCCGACACTCGCCTGGACTACACGCCGCAGGGCGAGCTTGAACGGCGCGAACGCCTGGCACCGTGAAGCCGCAGCGCGATCTTTTCTTTGAGGAGTCGTCTTGGAGTTCGAACTGACCGTCGCCCTGGCGTTGTTGATCCCGCTCGGATTGAGCGCAGGCATGGCCGTGATCGCGGCGCGCCGCAAGACCTTGTATTGGTTCGATGCGCTCTTGATCTTCGTCGCGCCCTTGCTGGTGTTCTTTTCCGGCAGCTTCATCAACCCGCGCTCGCCCGACGCCCTGGCGATGACGCTGCAATGGTGGTTGACGCTGGACCTGGCAGCATTGGCGCTGACCCTGCGCGTGCTCTTGCTCGACCATTTCATCCGGCGCCCGCGCGCAACGTCGATCGTGCTGCTGATCGTCGTTGCGTTCATGGCGCTGGTGAGCGGTGCGGTGATCGAGCCTTTTTCACTGCACTTCTGAGCGCCGTCGGCGCGGTCCGATCGGCGCGTGGGGCGCGTGGTTCACGCCGGTGTTGTACTCGGCCCGGTCACCAAGGTGATGCGCGCGTCCCGCAACAGCGCGCCGAAGGCCGCGCCGGCCAACACGCAATACTCGGTGTGCCGCGCATGCCCCAGCGGATCGGCCGTGTCCACGCGTGTGGCCGGGTGGCACATCAAGGCGCTGCGCGCGCCCAGTTGATGCAGCCAGCGCCGCAACAGGTTGATGTAGCGGGTGTCGTCCGCATCGAAGGCATAGATGCCGAGCAGGCGGTCGTTGGTGGCGAGTTCGCGTCGGCGTGCACTGCGGGCGAGGCCACGCGCGCCCAGTGCGCGGACCGTCGCGCGCTTGAGCGCATCGCCCGAAAACGGACGCCACGGCGGTGCACTCACCCGCAACCAGGGGCGAAGCCCGCGCTCGGCCAGCACCTCCATCAGCACCGCGCGCACCACCGGCAATTGGTGCACATGCTGATGTCCGTCGATGTAGTCGGGCGCGCGCCCCATCGCGTCGACAAAGCGCGCGCATTGCGCATCGATGCGGCGGCGCAGATCGTCGCGGCCCAGGTACCGCAATAGGCTGGCGGCGATGACCCGATTGAGCGGACGGGCGCCGTCGCCGAATTCGGTCAGATCCAGATGCAGGCCGATCGAGGCCTGGGTCGGGGGCACAATGCGCAAACGCTGTGCAGCGTCGGGCCAGCGCGGGCTGTTGACCAGACACGAGGTGGCCGATACCCGCCCCCGGGCGATCAGGTCGACGATGCCGGCGTCGATCGCGTCGCTCATCCCGTAATCATCGGCGCTGATGATCAGCTTGCGTGATTGAACTGGGCTCAACGATGACCTCCGAATCGACCGCCGCATCCGATACCGATCGTGCCTGGGCGCGCATGCAGCGCTGGGCCGAGTCTGCGTTGGCGACGCCCGCGCGCGTCTTCGCGCTGAGCTTCGCCTGGCTGGCGGCCCTGGCCTGGTGGCGTCCGCTGTCGGTGCCCGACGAAGGGCGCTATACCGACATTGCGCGCTGGATGAGCGCGTCGGGCGATTGGCTGGTACCGCGACTCGACGGCATTGCCTTTCTGCACAAGCCGCCACTTTACTTCTGGATCGAAGGCGCGTTCGTGGCGATCTTCGGGACTCACGCGTTTGCGGCACGCCTGACCTCGTTGCTGGCTGCGACGCTCATGTGCGGGGCCAGCTATGTCTTCGTGCGCCGCTGGCTCGATGCCCGCGCGGCGCGCTGGACGCTCGCGGTGCTCGCGCTGAATCCGCTGCTGGTGCTGGGCGCGCAATACGCCAATCTCGACATGCTGGTCGCGGCATGGATCGGCATGACCTTGCTGCTCGCGCAGCAGGCCAGCCGCGCCGAGCCCGCGACGCGCGCGCGCTGGTGGGCCGCCGCGTATGCAAGCGCCGCGATCGCGGTGTTGGCCAAAGGGCTGATCGGCTGCGTGCTGCCGGGCGCGGTCTTCGTCGTCTGGAGCCTGACCGAGCGCGCGCCGCGCCGCATCCTCGGCGCGCTGAGCCTGCTGGGTCTGGTGGCCTTTGCGGTGCTGGCGCTGCCATGGTTCGTTGCGGTCGAGCGTGCCGAGCCCGGCTTCCTGCATTACTTCTTCATCCACCATCATCTCGAACGCTATACCCAGACCGGCTTCAACAATGTCCATGGCCTGTGGTTCTATCCCGCAGCGCTCGTGCTGGGCCTGCTGCCCTGGGCCGCGCTGGCATGGCCGGCCGCGCGTGCGGGGCTGCGCGCAGCCGGCATGCGGCGCAGCCTCACCGTGTTCGGGCTGGTCTGGTTCATTCTGATCCTCGTGTTCTTCTCGGTGCCGCGATCCAAACTCATCGGCTACATCCTGCCGGTGCTGCCGGCATTCGCGATCGTGGTCGGACCCTGGGTCGCGCAATGGGCGCATCGGCGCTGGATGGCCTTGGGCGCCGCGGTGTTGTGCGCGGGGCTGGTGGTCGGCCTTGCGCATTACCAGGACGATCATCCCGCGCGTCTGGCGCAACAACTCAAGACCCAGATCGCCGCCGGCGATCGGGTCGCGTTCTGGGACGCCTATTTCTTTGCGGTGCCGGTGGTGCTCGGGCGCACGACGCCGGTCGAGGTGGTCGGCGATTGGTCGGTGCCCGGTGCGCAATTGCCCGACAACTGGCGGCGCGAACTCAAGGAAGGCGCCGAGTTCGATCCGCGCCACGCGCAAGTGCTGATCGCGCCCGATGCGTTTCGTGCCTCGCTGGAGGCGCGCGCGGTGCCGGTGTGGATCTGGGCGCGTGCCGATGCGGCGCAGGCCGATCCATGGCTCGCGCAATTGCCGCGGGTTGCCGCGCAGGATGCCTATGTGGTGCTGCGCTGGGCGCCGCGCTAAGGCCGGAATGCCCAGCGCCGGCTCAGCACGAAGGTGCCCGCGGCCACCGCCAGCAACACCGTGCCGAGCGCAAACCAGAACGGCCAATGGAGGGCGTCGAGGGCGACGATGAGCAGACCCTGGTTGGCTGCGAACGCGCCCACCGCCACCACGGCAAAGCGCACGATCGCCTGCCGGTGCGACAAGCCGGTATCGGCAAAGGTGCGCCAGCGGTGTCCGGCATAACTGACCGGGAAAGCACAGCAAAAGCCGATCAGATTGGCCCAGGCCGGTGCGGCGCCGGCCAGCGCATGCGATGCGAGCGCCACCACGTAATGCACTGCGGCCGCGAGCGCGCCGACGGCGACGAACCAATGCACGCGGCGCGCGCGCATGCGCCGCTCAGTCGGTAGGTGCCGGGTTGCCGGCCACCGCATCGGTACGCGGCGCCAGGCGCTCGGACACGATGTACAAAGGCCGCGCCTTGACCTCTTCGAAGATCCGCGCGAGGTACTCGCCCAGCACGCCGATCGAGATGAGCTGGATGCCCGCGAAGAACATGATGCTGACCACCACCGTGGGCCAGCCGGGAATGGATTCGTGCAGGAAGAGTTTGTCGAACACCACGTCCACACCATAGGTGAACGCGATGCCCGAGAACACCAGCCCGACCGCACTCGCGATGCGCAAGGGCGTGGTCGAAAAGCCGGTCAACCCGGTCCAGCCCAGCTTGAGCAGCTTGAACTTCGAAAACGAACTCACGCCGCGGGTGCGCGGCAAGGGTGCGTAAGGCAGGCCGATCGAACGAAAGCCCACCCAGGCGTACAGGCCCTTCATGAAGCGGCTGCGCTCGGGCAGCGCATTGAGGGCATCGACCACGCGCCGGTCCATGAGCCGGAAATCCCCGGCATCGGGCGGGATCTCGATCTCGCTGTCCATCGCGAGCATGCGATAGAACAGGCGCACGCCCCAGCGCTTGAGGCGCGAATCCAGGCTACGGTCTTCGCGCACCGCGTAGACCATCTCGTAGCCCGATTGCCAGAGCGCGAGCATGCGATCGAGCATGTCGACCGGATGCTGGCCGTCGGCGTCCATGCAGATCACGATCTGGCCGCGCGCGTCGTGCAGCCCGGCCGAGATCGCTGCCTCTTTGCCGAAGTTGCGCGATAGCTGGATCAGCGAGGTGCGCATCGCGGGCGGCAAGGCGCGTACCGCGTCGGCGGTGCCGTCGGTGCTGCCGTCGTCGATGACGATGATTTCCCAATCGCGCACCAGGGCGTTCAGGCGCGCGGCGATTGCGCGGAGGGTGTCCGGCAGGGCCTGGGCCTCGTTGTAGGCAGGCACGATGATCGATACGCACGCGCCATTGAGGCTGCGCACCGCGGTGGTGATGGGCGCGTCGCTTTGCATCGGCGCGCACGCGCGCGATTCCAGAACGTCCATGAGGGGCTCCCTTGGATCAAAGGTCCGACATGGCCGCAGCATAGACAACATCGCATGCCGCTGTATGAACGGCGACTGAAGCCAGACTTAAGCGTCGTCGGACGGCGCCGCGGGGGCATCCAGTTCGCGGTGCAGCCAGGCGCGTGCGAGCGCCCAATCGCGCTTGACGGTGGCGGGCGAGAGTTCCAGCGCCTGCGCGATCTCGTCGATTTCCATACCGCCGAAAAACCGCAGCTCGACGACCTTGGCCGCGCGCGGGTCGAGCACTTCAAAGGCCAGCAAGGCGTCGTGGACCGCGATCAGATCGCGCCCGGCCTGCACGCCGATCTGATCGGCTTCGGCCAGGGTCAGCGAGACCAGTTGCGCATCGCGCTTGGCCGCGCGGTGGGCCAGCGCATGGTTGACCAGGATCCGCCGCATCATGGTCGAGGCCACCGCGAGGAAATGCGCGCGGTTCTTCCAGCGCGCCTGCGCCTGATCGGCCAGCCGGAAGTAAGCCTCGTGCGCGAGCGCGGTCGCCGACAAGGTGTGGTCCGACGCTTCCTTGCGCATCTGGGCGCGCGCGATGCGGCGCAGCTCGTCATACAGCAGCACGAACAATCGTTCGCTGTCATTGCCGGCATCGGCCGGCGCGTCGCCGTCGGGCTGCCGGTTCAGCCAAAGCGTGAGGTTTTCGAGGTCTGCGTGCATGTCGCCGTCGATTCTGGCATGGGCGTGAGCCGCGACGGCGTGAATTCCTGCGTAAGCGCGTGAAGGACGGTGAAGCAGCGATGCGCACCGGGCCGGATTGTTCGACTGACACGCACGACGGAGCCCGTGATGAACCCCAAGACCACGACGGCACAACTTGCCGCCAGCTTTTTCTTCCTGTTTTCCGGCGCGATCCATGCGCAAAGCCTCGATGAGATGAAGCAGCGCGCCGAAGCCGGCGACGTGAAGACGCAAAACGAACTCGGCGAACGGTATGCCACCGGCAGCAACGGCGTCGCGACCGATTTCGCGCAGGCCGAGTACTGGTACCGCAAGGCTGCGGCCAAGAACGACCGGCTCGCGTTCCACAACGTCGCGACCATGCTGATGCTGCAAAAGCGCATGCCCGAATCGCTCGACTGGTTCAATCAGGCCATCGAACGCAAGGTCGCGCCTTCGGAAGAAAAGATGGCCGAGTTCTATCTCAACGGCGAAAACGTCGAGAAGAACACCGAGCGCGCATTGGCGCTGTACACCAGCGCCTGCGAACACGACTGGGCCTCGGCCTGCTCCAAGCTCGGCGAGCTGTACTTGATCGGCAATCAGGTCAAACAGGATCCCGAGGCCGCGATCAAATGGCTGCGCAAGGCCAACGAGAAGGATTACGCCTGGTCCTTCTACTTCCTGGCCGAAGCGCAATTGCGCGGCCTGGGCACGCCCAAGGACGGCGCCGCGGCGGTCAAGTCGTATCGCAAGGCGGCCGAAGGCGGCATCGCACCGGCGCAGCGCCAATTGGGTCTGGTGTATGCCGAAGGTGCGTTCGGCGAGCAGAAGAACGACGAGACCGCGTTCAACTGGTTTTTGAAGGCGGCACGCCAGGGCGATGCCGAGGCGCAGAACAAGGTCGGGTATGCCTATGCCACCGGCACCGGCGCGCAAAGCAGCTACGAGCGCGCCGAGATGTGGTGGCAGAAGGCGGCCGCCCAGGACCATCAGGAAGCCAAGCGCAACCTCGGCATCCTGCGCGAACGCATGAAGAAATGAACCCTGCACGGAGCCGGTGATGAACACGACAGCCATGCGCCGATGGGCGCGCGCGATCGTCGGCCTGTGCGCATGCGCCGTGTTGAGCGCCGCGCATGCAGACGACGAAGCCAAGCGCAACATTCGCATCTATTACGAAGCGCGCATCGCCGCGGCCAAGCAGGCCGAGCGCTGGGACGACGCGGCCCGGCGCGAGGAGCGCATGGCCAAGTACGGCCTGACCGATGCCGATCTCGCGGGCGCCAATCCGGGGCTCAACACCGTCGGGATGCTGAGCGGTACCTTGAGCACCTGGCAGCAACGGTTTGCGCGCAGCGCGCCGGAGCACATCCCGAGCTTTGAAGAGAAGGTGCAGATCGCCGAGCACCGCGCGCGCCAGAACGATCGCGAAGCGCAGCAGGTGCTGGGGATGATGTACTTCTTCGGCATCAAGGTGCCGGCCGATCCGC
This sequence comes from uncultured Burkholderiaceae bacterium, assembly GCA_964448945.1. Lineage (GTDB taxonomy): Bacteria > Pseudomonadota > Gammaproteobacteria > Burkholderiales > Burkholderiaceae_E > CAXBRX01. The sequence continues at coordinate 23,977 of CAYUYC010000005.1, read as the reverse complement.
CGCGCGGCATCGGCTGGCTCACGCGCGCGGCCGAAGGCGGCGACCAGGACAGCCAGTTCCTGCTCGGGCTGATCTATCTGCAAGGCGAAAGCGTGCCGGTCGATCATGCACGCGCGGCGCGCTGGCTGACGGCGGTCGCCGAACAGGGCAACCGCGATGCGCAGTTCTATGTGAGCGAGTTGTATCGCGGCGGCCTGGGCGTGGCGCCCGACGAAGCGCAAGCGGTCGCATGGCTGCGCAAGTCCGCCGAGCAGAACGTGGCCATGGCCCAGCATCGGCTCGGCCTGCGCTATTACGTCGGCCAGGCCTTGCCGCAGGATTACGCGTTGGCGTTCCGATGGATCGAAAAATCGGCCGAGCAAGGCTATGCCCCGGCCCAGCATGGCCTGGCGAATCTGTATGAGTTCCAGCGCGGCATGAAGCCGGATGCGCGCAACTACAACCGCGCCGTCGAATGGAAGACCAAGGCCGCGAAGCAAGGCTATGCGCCGGCCCAGGCCGATCTCGCGCAGTCCTACATCGACGGCATCGGCGTCGAGGCCGATCTCGACCAGGCCGAATACTGGCTCGAAAAAGCCGCCGCCCAAGGACTGGCCGAAGCGAGCAACAAGCTCAAGGCCTTGCGTCATTACCGCGAGCAGGCCGATCTGCGTTGAGGCATGGGTGCATGCGCGCGATGTGACGCAATCCACGTTTGCGCTGCATGCACGCCGCTTTGCATGAGCCGTTCGTGCCGCCAAACCTGCGTAACGCGATGAAGGCCGATTCCGGCCGTCCCCGATCCACGCTCACTTGCACGGAGATTTCGATGACATCGCGTTCGCTGGCTGTACTGACCCTGACTGCTTTTCTCGCCGCTTGCGGCGGCGGAGGCGGCGACCCGACCGCCCCGGTCGATCCGAACCCGCCGGTCGACCCGACGCCCACGCCCACCGGCGCCTGCGGCACGATGAAGGCGCTGACCCTGGCCGACCTCGCCGCCTATGAGGGCGACTACAGCGTCAAGATCTTTGAAGACCCAGGCACCGGCGCCGCCGCGGCGCAAGTCGGCACCGCCACGCTCAAGCTCGCGGGCACCCAGGTGACCCTCACCCCGGCCGACGGCGTGACCGGCAGCCACACCACCACCGACACCGTGGTCGCGGTCTGCGAGAACACCCTGGCCGCCACCGGCGCCAAGATCGGCGTGGTCGCCATGTTCGCCACCAAGGGCTATTACGGCGACAGCATGCATCTGGACTTCAACGATGCGAGCGGCAGCACGCCCGTGACCGTGAACGGCGACGACATCGGCAACATCACCAGCCCGGCCAAGTACCGGTATGTGAATGGCGAGTTCGGCACCGGCACGCCCGCCCCCACGCCGACGGGTCTGGCGAACTACGGCGAATTCTTCGCCGCCGCACCGCGCAGCAACACCGCAGGCGCGACCGCGGCGTCGGTGGCCTGGGCGGTGGGCACCTATTACGGCCGCGGCAACAGCGGCGCATGCACGCTCACCGTGGCGGCCGATGGCAAGCTCACCGGCACCCTGGCCGGCGCCACCCAGAGCGCGACCCTCGACGGCGGCGCCAAATCGAAGTGGTATGCGATGTCGACCGGACAGTTCGGCTTCTCGGCCGTCAACGGCGTCGAACTGGTCGACGTCGCGGGCATCGGCGGGCACATCACGCAATTCATGTTGAGCGCAGCCGGCGTGGTCGGCGATGTCTGCAAGGTGCTCTACAAATCCGCAACACCGATCGACACCGCCGCGGCGCCGGCCGCGCCCTTCCCGATCAAGAACAGCGGCTTTGCCGCGGCCGATGTGCCGGCCTGGATGATCGGCAGCCGCCAGGGCGTGAGCGCGGGCAACATCTACTTCCCGCTCGCCGCGCCCGAGACCTGCACGCTGGACATCGCGGCCGACGGCACGCTGACCCTGAGCGCCGGATCGACCAGCTTCACCGCTCGTCTCGACGGCGAAGCCAAGGACGTCGGCGAAGACATGGGCGCGACCTTCTCCGGGCTGCCCGATCCGGGCTTCAACACGGTGTATTCGTTCAGTGCCCAGCAAGTCGACGGCGCCGTCACTTCGCGGGTGCGGGTGCAGGTCAGCCATACCGCAGGCAAGACCCAGATCGATTACGCCGAAGGTTCGAGCGGCGGCAGCGAACTCATGCCCACGACGCTGCGCAACTGTTATTTCCCCAACTGATGCGCACGCATCTTCCTCGCTAGACTCTGCGGCCATGACGACACCACCGACACTGGGCGCCGATCGCTGGCTGCAGATCAAGACCTTGTTCGAACGGGCGCTCGAACGACCGGCCGAGGCGCGCGCGGATTTCGTGCGCGCGGCCGCGGTCGACGCATCGGTGCGCGATGAAGTGCTGTCCTTGCTCGAACACGCCGATGCGCCGAGTGCGGCCACCGGCGTGTTCATCGATGCGCGCGCGCTGGCGCGCGACGTGGCCGAGGTGGTCGAATACGCCGCGGTCGAAGTCGATCGCACCGGCGAACGCCTGGGCGCCTGGGAGATCGTCGGCACGCTGGGCACCGGCGGCATGGGCGATGTGTTCGAGGCCACGCGTGCCGACGGCGCTTTTGCCGCGCGCGCGGCGATCAAGGTGCTCAAGCGCGGCACGGACAGCGCCGCGGTGTTGGCGCGCTTCGCGCTGGAACGCCGCGCGCTGGCGCGGTTGGCACATGCGCACATCGCGCGCTTGTTCGATGCGGGCATGACTGCCGACGGCCTGCCTTACTTCGTGATGGAACTGGTCGACGGCCGGCCGATCGACGAAGCGGCGCAGGGCCTGCCGCTCGATGCGCGGTTGGGCTTGTTCCTGCAACTCGCCGATGCGGTCGCGCATGCGCATCGCAATCTGCTCGTGCATCGCGATCTCAAGCCGACCAATGTGCTCGTCGATCGCGAGGGTCAGGTCAAGCTGCTCGACTTCGGCATCGCCAAGGCACTCGATCCGGTCGAGGCCGCCGCGGGCGATGCGACCCAGGGCGCGCAACGGCCCTACACCCCGCGCTATGCGAGTCCGGAGCAGGTGCGCGGCGAGGCCGCCAGTACCGCGACCGATGTGTACTCGCTGGGCGTGCTGCTGTACCAGATGCTCACCGGCCAGCGCCCTTACGGGCGCGATGCGCAATCGCCGGCCGAGGCGGCGCGCGCGGTGCTCGAAGAAGCGCCCACGCGTCCGAGCGCGGCGCTGACCGAAGCCAGTGCGCGCAGCGAGGTCGATCCCGATTGGATCAAGCATCGGCGCCGGCTCGAGGGTGATCTCGACAACATCCTGCTCAAGGCGCTCGAAAAGCCGATCGAGCGCCGGTATGCGAGCGTCGATGCGTTTGCGGCCGATGTCCGCGCGTATCTCGACGCGCGCCCGGTCAGCGCGCATGCGCCCGATTGGCGCTACCTGGCGGGCAAATTCATTGCGCGCCATCGCGCGGCGGTGGCGGCGGGCGCGGTGGCGGTGCTCGCACTCGTGATCGGTGCCGGCACCACCGCCTGGCAGGCGCATGAAACACGGCGCGCGCGCGATCTGGCCCAGACCCGGCTCGATCAGACCCGTGAGGTCACGCGCACGCTGGTGTTCCGCTTCGGCGATGCGGTCACGCATCTGCCCGGCGGCATGGCGATCAAGGAAGACCTGCTCAAGGAATCGGTGCAAGCGCTCGAACGCATCGACGGCGCGGGCGCGGGCGACGATGCTTTGCGTGCCGAACTCGTCGGCGCCTATGCGCGCCTGGCCGAATTACAGGGCAACGAGACCTCGGTCTCGCTGGGCAAGGCCGATGAGGCGCTGGCCAACGCCGATCGCGCGCTGGCGCTGGCCGACACCATCCGGACCCAGCGCCGCGAGGATTGGCGCCTGGCCTACGCCGACGCGGTCGCGCATCTGGTGCGGGCCGCGCAATTGCGCAATCGCGGCGACGTCGCGGCGGCGCTCGCGGGTCTCGATGCCGGCATCGCGCGGCTGGATCAGACCATCGGCCTGATCGCCGATCCCGAAGCGCTGGCGATGCTGCGTGCCGAACGCGCCTCGATGCTGGTGAGTGCCGGACAGTTCTTCGATCAGGCCGCGACCTACAGCCTCGCCCAACCGGCGCAGGCGCTCGAGCGCTTCACCCAGGCGCAGCGGGCCTACGAGGGCTTGCTGGCCGAACCGGATCTGCTCGAACGGCTCGATCGCACCGGCCGGCCCGACGAACCCAAGGCGCGGTGGTCGGTGATGAATCAGCTTGCGGTGATCCGGGGCGCCAAGGCACAGGTCTGGTTGCGCCAGGACAAGCTCGACGAGGCCTACGACGACGCGCGTGCCTCGGTCGAGGCCAGCCGCGCGGTCGCCACTGCCGACCCGGTGACGACCTATTGGCGCGACGCCCTGATGACGCATGCCAACACCCTCGCGGTGGTGCAATTGCGTCGTGCTGCCTGGGACGAAGCGCTCGATGCCGCGCAACTCGCGTGGGACACCGCGGCCAAGCTCGCGGCCGAGCATGGTGAGACGAGCAAATGGGCGCGCAGCCGACCCATCCTCGCGCTGCAACTGGGTCGCGCGCTGGCCGCGCATGGGCGCCATGCCCAAGCGCTCGCGCTGTACGCCGCCCACATGCAAGGCTGGGAAGCGCTCGCACAAGGCCCCTCGGCCGCCAATACGCAACGGCGACGCGCGCAAATGCGCATGCAGGTCGCGCAAGCGCTCGCGGCGCTGGGACGCCGCGCCGAGGCGTTGACCGAGGCGCGTGTGGCGGACGAGGAACTCAAGACGCTGGCCGCCGCGGGCGCGCCCACGCGCGAGTTGTGGATCGCGCAAGCGCAGACCCAGACGGTGTTGGCGGAACTCGACGCCGCTGCGCGCGAGACATGGCGGCAATCGGCGCGCGAGGCCTGGCGACAAGCCCACGCCTTGCAGCCCTTGGCGCGCGATTACCTGGCGTTGTGGCAGACGGTGGGCGGGCCGCAATAGGCCCGATGACACC
>CAYUYC010000005.1:0-18993 GCA_964448945.1 uncultured Burkholderiaceae bacterium | reverse complement strand
GCACGCGTCGTTCAGCGGCTTTCGGAGACCGCCGGCTTGGGCGGCGGCTTGCCCTGGAATTTGCCGTCCTTGTCGACGGTGTGCTGGATCTTCTTGTCGGCCTTGTCGAGGGCGGTGCCGACCTTGTCGCCGACCTTCTTGACCGCGGCGCCGGTCTTCTCGGCGGCCGGACGCACGACTTCACCGGTCTTCTGCGCGGCATGGTCGATGGCTCGGCCGGTGCGGTCGACGATGCCGGGCGCAGCATCGTCGGCCCGGGCGGCGCCGAGGGTGAACAGCGCGCCGATGGCGGCGCTCATGCAAAGCCAGTGTCGAAACGAAGCCATGAGGCAGTCCTGCGTGGGGGTCGATCGGCGCGCGGCATCAGCCGACGCGCACCTGATTCTTGCCGCCGTACTTGGCTTGGTAAAGCTGGTCGTCGGCAAGCGCAAGCATCTTCTCATGGCTCGCGACGTCGACGCGATCGCAGATACCGATGGAAATCGTGACATGCAAGTGGGGATGCAGCGCCGACCATTCGAAGGCTTCGACGGCGGCGCGGATCTTTTCGCAGACCACCGCGGCGCCGGCCCCGTCGGTGGCCGGAAAGACGAAGGCGAATTCTTCGCCGCCGTAGCGCGCGGTCAGATCGCTCGCGCGGCCGTGCTCGCGCATGATGCGTGCGACCACGCGCAGGACCTCGTCGCCGGTCGCGTGGCCGCAGCGGTCGTTGATCTGCTTGAAGAAATCGAGGTCGGCCAAGGCCACCGCCAGGGAAGTGCCGTCGCGGCGCGCGCGCGCGAACATCTCGCCCAGATGCGCATCGAAATGCCGGCGGTTGGCCAGGCCGGTCAGACTGTCTTCCTGCGACAAGCGCTCGAGCTTGGCCAGCAACTGGGTCTTGGTCGCGTCGGCGTTGAGCAAGGTGTCGTTGAGCTTCTGCAACTCGTGATTGGCGCGCGCGAGTTCGACATGGCGCAGCCGATGGATCTCGGCTTCGCGCTTGGCCTGCTCGGTCTGGTAGGCGATCTGCAGGCCCTTGAGCTTGCGGTCGGAGCTTTCGTTGAAGACTTCGCGTTCGAGCTGGTGGTACAGCTCGAAATGGGCGAGCGCTTCCAGCGGTTGGTTCAGACGTTTGTGCAGATCGGCCAGGGCGCGATGCACGAGCGCGAGTTCGGGCCGGGCATTGATGCGCGTGGTGACCGCAAGCGCATCGCCCAGGGCCTGGCGCGCTTCGTCCATGCGCTGGCGCTGGATGAGCAGATCGCCCAGGGCTTTGAGCGCGCGTGCTTCGGCGATGGTGTAGCCCACCTCGCGCGCGATCGTGACCGAGGCGCGCTGACAGGCTTCGGCATCGTCGAGACGATCGAGGCGCTCGAGCGTCAGGCCCATGTTGTTGAGCGCAGCGGCTTCGCCGGCGCGGCTGTCGGTGCGCCGGAACAGCGCCAGCGCTTCTTCGAGCGCGGCCAGCGCGGCCACAAAGTTGCCGAGATTCTTGTGATTGATGCCGATGTTGTTGAGCGTGCGTGCGCTCGAGGCATCGTGCCCGCAGGCCCGGCTCAGCGTCAGGCTTTGTTCGTAGAACTCCAGGCCGCGCTGCGGATCGCCGGCCTTGGAATGGACGATGCCGATGGTACGCAGGGTGAGCGCGCGCGAAGCGTCGTCGCCGTTGCGCTCGTCCAGGGTCAGCGCGCGCAATTGATGTTCGAGCGCCTGTGCGTAATCGCCGAGGTCGTCGAGCACCTGGCCGATCGCGCGCAGCGATTTGGCGCGACCGCGGTCATGGCCGAGGGTCTCGAACAGATCGAGCGCGGTGCGCAGATCGCGCAAGGCGTCGTCGAAGTGCGCGAGCCGTTGCGACAGGGTGCCGCACAAATGCAGCGCGTCGGCCTGCAGCACGCGATCGCCGATGCGTTGGGCCAGATCGACGGCGGTGCGGGCATGGCCGAGCGCGAGCGCGGCATTGGTGTCGGCGAGTTCGTTGCCGAGCGCGAGCAAGGACACGATGCGCGCCGGTTCGCCGCCGCGTTCGACCAGATCGTCGTCGGACATCCGATCGATGTCGTCGACGACGGGTTCGGATTCGGCGCAACCATCCGCTCCGGCCGAAGCGTCGGAGACCGCGGAATTCACGGGAGGATGGCGGCGGTGCATGGGGCGCTCAGTGTCGCACGAGGTCCGGGCGATCGAGGTCGATTGCGTTGCGCGCAATCGTCACTGCCTTGGGATCGGATGCCGCGAATGCGGCGGCAAACTGCTTGGAATCGCCGACCACGACTGCGCGTTGTGCCGCAGGCTGCCAATGCGTTTGCGCAAACGCTTGTACCTGTTGCGGCGACACGCGCTGGACCTGGCCGATGAATTGGCCGAGCTGGTCGAGCGGCACATCGCCGACCACCAGCCCCGCGATGTTGCCGGCCAGGCCCGCGGTGGTGTCGAGGCTGCGGCTGAAGTCGCCGATCAGGGTGGCTTTGCGCGCGCCGAGTTCATCATCGTCCGGTGCGTTGGCGGCCATGCGCGCCACTTCGGTGCGGATGATGCCGAGCACTTCGGGCGCGGACGCGTTCTTGGTCTGGGTCGACGCCATGAACATGCCGCCCGCGCGGCGCGCATCGAGCCCGCTGCCGGCGCCGTAGCTCAGACCGCGCTTGATGCGGATCTCCTGGTTCAGCCGCGAGGAATAGCCGCGGCCGAGGACCGCGTTGGCGACTTGGCCTGCGGTCCAGTCGGGCGCGCTGCGCGCGATCGACGGCATGGCCATGACCACGCCGGCCTGACCCGCATCGGGCATGTCGACGATGACCAGCGGTGCGGCGATCGGTGCCGGGGCGCTCACCGTAGTCGGCTTGAACGCGGTGTTGGGCCGCTTCCAATCGCCGAAGGCGGCTTGCGCCAGGGCGAGCGCTTGGTCGGGCGTGATCGCGCCGGCAAAGACCAGCACCGCGTTGTCGGGCCGGAAGGCGGCGCGATGCGCGCGGACCAGATCGGCGCGGCGCACGCGCGCCAAGGATGCCGGTGTACCCGTGCGTGCTTCGCCATAGACGCTGGTGCCGAACACGGCGCGCGCCGCGGCCATGCCGGCCAGCCGCCGCGGATCGGCCAGCGCCACGCGCAAACCGTCGAGGGTTTCGCGCCGCGCGCGGTCGAGTTCGCCCTGCGCAAAGGTCGGCGTGCGCGCGACTTCGCTGATCAGTCCGAGCGCGGCCGCGAGCTTGGGGCTGGTCACGGTCATGCCGATCGAGGTCGCATGCCATCCGGCGCCGGTCTCGATCGAGCCGCCGAGCGCTTCGGCGGATTGCGCGATCTGCGGTGCGGTGCGCTTGCTGCTGCCGCGTGCGAGCACATCGGCGGTCAAGGCGGCCAGCCCGGCCAAGGCCGGCGGATCGGCTTCGCTGCCGCTTTGCACGATCAGGCTGGTGGTGACCAGCGGCACGCCCGGACGTTCGGCAACGACGATGCGCAGGCCGTTGGGCAGGCTGCGTTCGACCGGGGTGGCGATCACCGCTTCGCGCGGGGCGGCGGGTTCGGGCGGCGTGTCGAAGGTCTGGGCCGGCGCGGCGTGCGCGACGAGCGCGGTGCCCAAGGCGATGAAGCAGCGACGCAGCAGGCGGGCGAGTAGCGTGGGATTCATGACGGGCTGCCCTTGGAGGATTGCGCCGGTTGTGCCGGCGTCGGTTGTGCGCGGTATTCGATGACGACCTTGTGGGCGCCGGTGATGTAGCGCCGGGTGACGCGCTGGACGTCGGCGGCGGTCACTGCCTGCAGGGCATCGAGTTCGGTGTTGGCGCGGGCCGCATCGCCGTCGACGATCGCGGCCTGACCCAGCGCCATCGCCAGGCCTTCGGGCGTCTGGCGTTCGATCAGCGCGCCGGTCACGAGCTGGGTGCGGATCTTGTCGATTTCCGCGGCGCTTGCGGGCTGGTCGGCCAAGCGTGCGATTTCGGTTTCGAGCGCCCGCGTGACTTGCGCGATCGAGCGGCCGTCGGTGGCCACTGCGTACGCGGTGAGCAAGCCGGTGTCGACGCGCACATCGGCTTCGAAGCCGACCGAGGAAGCGAGTTGCTGGCGATAGACCAGCGCCTGATGCAGGCGCGAGGACTCGCCCGAGCCGAGCAAGGCCGCGGCGATCTTGAGCGCGGGGATGTCGGCGTCGCCGGCCGGTGGTGCGAGCCAGGTGATCGCGACGGCGGGCAAGGGCACCGAAGGCGCGGTGATGTCGACGCGCTTGTCGGCGCTGCGCGGCGGCTCGACTGCGGTCACGCGCGGGATCGCGCTCGCGGGCGCGGCGATCGGATTGAAATAGCGATCGACCCAGGCGTCGAGTTGCGCCGGTTCGAAATCGCCCGCGACGATCAGCACCGCGTTGTCGGGCCGGTAGTAGGTGGCGTGGAAGGCGCGCACATCGTCGAGCGACGCGGCGTCGAGTTCTTCGATGCTGCCGATGCCGGGGCGCTGGTAGGGATGGACTGCGTACGAGGCTTGCGGGATCGCGTTGAAGAAGCGGCCATAGGGTTGGGCCAGCACGCGCTGGCGCAATTCTTCCTGGACCACCGCGCGTTCGGATTTGAAATTGCCTTCGTCGACGTTCAGGTGCGCCATGCGCTCGGCTTCGGCCCAGAGCAGACGTTCGAGATGATTGGACGGCACGACTTCGTGATAGGCGGTCATGTCGTCGCCGGTGAAGGCGTTGTTCGAGCCGCCGACGTCTTCGGTCATGCGATCGAGCTGCTCGTTCTTCATGTACTTCGTGCCCTTGAACATCATGTGTTCGAACAGATGTGCAAAGCCCGAACGTCCGGCTGGATCGTCCTTGGAGCCCACGCGGTACCAGACCTGCACGCTCACCGTGGGGCTGGTGTGTTGTGGCACGCTGAGGACGGTCAGACCGTTGGCGAGCTTGCGCTCGCGATAGACGATCGGCGGAATGCGCAACGCGGTGGCGCTGGGGGCGGTGGCAGTGGGTGCAGACGCAGCGGGCGCGGCAAGCGCCGGGAGGTACGCACCGGCGCCACACAGCGCGGTGGCGAGGATGGTGCGTTGCGCGATGCGCGCAAGGCGGGAACGACCAGAGGTATTGGGCATGGGCATCGGCGCGCCCTGCAACCCGGGTCGGGGTGCATCGCGCGTCTGAAGAAGTTGATCGCGGCGATTGTACGGCCCGCTTGCCGCGCGCCAATCGCCGCGCATCCCCTCATTGCGCGATGGGATTTGCGCGCGGCGCCACAAGGTGGTGCGCCGCGCACAGGCAGCCGGAGTTCAGTTGCTGCGCCCGCGCAGCATGGCGTACAGCAGGATTGCGCCGAAGGTGGCGGTACCGATGCCGCCCATCTTGAAATCGCCGAGCGTCAGGGTGAAGTCGCCCGCGCCGACGACGAGGGTGACCGCGGCGACGATGAGGTTGCGGTTCTGGCTGAAGTCGACCTTGTTCTCGACCCAGATGCGCGCACCGGCCACGGCGATCAGACCGAAGACCACGATCGAGACGCCGCCGAGCACCGGCGACGGGATGGTCTGGATCAGTGCACCGAACTTGGGCGAGAAGCCGAGCAGGATGGCCACGCCGGCGGCCACGACGAAGACGAGCGTCGAATACACGCGGGTGGCCGCCATCACGCCGATGTTCTCGGCATAAGTGGTCACGCCGGTGCCGCCCGCGCTGCCCGCGACCATGGTCGCGATCCCATCGCCGAGGAAGGCGCGACCCATGTAGGCGTCGAGGTTGCGGCCGGTCATCGCGCCGACCGCCTTGAGGTGACCGAGGTTTTCGGCGACCAGGATGATCGCGACCGGAGCGATGAGCGTCATCGCATGCGCGCTGAACACCGGCGCGGCGAATTGCGGCAGGCCGAACCATGCGGCGCTCGCGACCTTGGAGAAGTCGACGATCTTGGGGCTCAGGCCCAGGCCGTTGGTGAGCAGCATGTAGACCAGGTAGGCGATGATCAGGCCCACGAGGATCAGGAGTTTTTGCAGCAGGCCGCGGGTGAACACCGCGACGCCGCCCACGCACAGAATGGTGATCACGCCCATCCAGGCATCGAAGGCGGTGCTGCCGACGCTCTTGACCGCGATCGGCGCGAGGTTCAGGCCGATGACCGCGACGACTGCGCCGGTGACCACCGGCGGCATGAAGCGTTCGATCCAGCCCGCGCCGATGGCCATGACGATGAGGCCGATGGCTGCGTAGACCGCACCGCAGGCGATGATGCCGCCGAGCGCGACGCCGATGTTGGTGTTGGGGCCGCTGCCGGCGTATTGGGTGACGGCCAGCACCACGCCGATGAAGGCGAAGCTCGAACCGAGGTAGCTGGGCACGCGCCCGCCGACCAGGACGAAGAACAGCAAGGTGCCGATCCCGCTCATGAGGATCGCGACATTGGGGTCGAAGCCCATGATCAGCGGTGCGAGCACCGTGGCGCCGAACATGGCCACGACGTGCTGTACGCCCAGCGCAAAGGTCTGCGGCCAGGGCAGACGCTCATCGGGCGCGATGGTGCTGGCGTGGGTCGCGTCGGCTTTGAGCGTCCAGCGCGGGAAAAACGATTCGGCCATTCAATCCTCCTCAAGAAAACATGTCGATCGATCGACCGGGCAGGTCAAATGGCCGCGAGTGTAGGCGCGCGTGCAGGGTGCGCACGCGCGGTGGATCAATACAGATCGAAGTCGTCCACGCCGTAGGTCGATCGGAAGTGCTCGGCCAATTGCAAGGCGCGTGCCCGCGCATCGTCGGTATCGCCGAAGGTGGCTTCATGGCGCGCGGCCTGGACGATCGCGATCGAGAGGATCTCGGCGTAATGCTCGGCCGACTCGCCGCCCGCGCCGCCCCAGCGCACTTGCACCTGATCGATGGTGTCGGGCGGATTGGCCGGGTCGTAGCTGACGTGCATCGAGGTGATGAGATGGCCATGCACCAGATCGCGCACTTCGTCGATGTCGCCGGTGCGCGGGTTGCGGACCGGCGAATAGGTGCTGAGCTGGCTCATGAATTCGACCGCTTTCTGAGCGCCGGATTTTTGCTGGACGGGTTCGGTCATGACGTGGGTCGCTCCGGTTGTTGGTCTAGGCGTTGAAGGAAAGGCAGCGGATCAATCGAGCAGGCCGGCCTGGGCCAGCTCGCGGATGCGTTGCACGGTGTCGAGATCGGAACTCAGATAGGCCTGCTGGCGCAATTCGAGCGCCATGGCGTCGAGTTCGCCCATGGGCGCGTCATCGTCCCATTCGTAGGCAAAGCGCAGAAACAGCGCATCGGGCACCGGCTCTTCGATGCGGATCGACATGCGGCTGGTGGGCCAACGTTCGGTGCGCTCGGCCAGGGTGTGGACTTCATGCTCGGGGCGCAAGGTGACGATGTCGCGCACCTGAAAGGGCCCGAAGTCGAGATTGCGTTCCAGCACGGTGGCGTCGCCGTCGGTGCGGCGACCGACGATGTGGCAACTGTCCAGTGCGAGGACGAATTCGGTCGGCTGCTCGGCGCGCCGGACCAATCCGCGCCAGAGCTGGGCCCGCGTCAACGGGTCGAGCAGCGGCACTTGCGGGTCGTTGATCTGGACCAGATGTTCGAAATGCATGCGCACATTGTGTCAGGACACGCTTGTTTGCGCTGCGTGGGGATGGTCCCGATGGGCCTCTCAGGCAACGCCCGCCACCGGCGCGGGGTCGATGAAAGTGCGCAAGGCTGCGATGACTTCATCGGGCGCGCTGATGTGCGGCAAATGACCCGTTGCACCGATGATCTGCAACCGGCTGCCCGCAATGTGGCGATGCATGTACTCGGCGACTTCCATCGGCACGGCGACGTCTTCGCGCGATTGGATCAGCAGCGTCGGCAATTGCAGTCTGGCGATGTCTTGCCGGTGGTCGGACTGAAAGATCGCGCACAGCGCCGTCAGGGCGTGGCTGGTCTTCATGGTCTTGATCGTCGAAGCGAAATGCGCGGCGAGCTGCGGGCGTTCTGGGTTGCCCATGGCCGCCGCGGCGAACTGGTCGGCCCACTCGGTGTATTGCAGTGTGACGTTGCGATACAGCGCGCTCAGGTCTTCTTCGGTGAAACCGCCGCGGTAATGCGCGTCGTCGAGATAGCGCGGTGACGCGCCGATCAAGGCCAGTCTGGCAAAGTGCCGCGGACGCTCGATCGCCGCGAGCACGCCGATCATTGCGCCGACCGAATGACCGACCAGCACCGCCTCGCGCAACTCGAGTTCATCGCAAACGGCCAGCAAATCGCGGACATAGCCGTTGAGGTTGAGATAGTCGTGCTGGAAGAATTGCCGTTGATCCGATCCGCCCGAACCCATGTTGTCGAGCAGGACGATCCGATGGTCGGTCGCGAAGGCGGGGACGATCATCTGCCAAGCCGTCTGATCGGTGCCGAATCCATGCACGAAGAGCAAGGTGCGTTCAGCATGGCGGTTGCCGGTGATGGTGACGTTGTTTCGCTCAACCGCGCTGGGCATGGTGGGTGCTGAGGTCATGGTTCACCGTTCAAGGTCACTGGCGGACCGGCTGCGCGGTCCGGCGCGAACGCGGGTCAGCTTAAGCCCGTGCACGCCGGGCGTGCGCCCGCGCCCTCGTAAGATTCAGGGGATGGCCGCAGACAGGCGATGAGCGGCGACCGCAGCGCGCGGCAAATCGACCGCTCGTGCCCCGGGTCGCCGTCCGACGACGCGAATTCGGTAGAAAGTGGCAGGATGCGAAGCTGCGGCGCAGACGATGCGCGGACGCAGATCCAAACCATGAGCAAAAAAGAACAAAGAAAGGCGCCGCGCCATCCGGTCAATCAGAGCGGCGAGTTGGATTTTCCGGGCAAAGGACGCTTGCGCGTCAAGGTGCAGGACATTGCCGAAAATGGGGCCGGGGTCGTTTCCGAGATCTCGATCCCGGTGGGCGCGCGTGGCGAGTTGGTGCTGAATCTGCTGACGCCCAAGCCGGTGCGGTTTGTGGCCGGATTCGTCGTGACCGACGTGAGCCTGGCCGGCATGAGCGGGTACCGGATCGGCCTGGACTTCGATGCGTTGCCTGAGGAGATGGCGCAGGCTTTGCACGCTTTTGTGCTATCACGCAAGGTCAATCAGCTCACTCGGCCGGATTGAATTGGTGAGGTTTGCATTCTTTGACCGCAGATCGTGAAGTCGGTCACGCGTGGAGTGGCCGGAGTTGGTGGCATAGTCGCAGCCCAGATGGCGCGGAGTGAAGTGCTCGATGTTCAGTACAGGTCAGTCCCGGTGAATACGCCGTTCACCGCCCCCCCGGAGTCCGGCGCGACAACCACGCCGCGGGTTGCCGCGCCCATGGCCGGTGCATCGGGGCCGCACGATCCGACCTTGACCGTACCCAAGTCCGTGCTCGGTGCGGTGTCGCAATTGCCCCCCGCCTCCGTGCCGACCCACGAAGCCTTGCGCGAGCGGTTGCAACGCGCGGCCCAGCTTGCGCGCCAGAACAAGGCGACCGAGGCGCTGGGCGAATTCGAAGCGGTCTATACCAACTACCTCACGCTCGGCGATCCGGCGCTGGCCATCATCGGGGCCAAGGCGGCGTTCAACCGCGGGGTACTGCTCGAAAAACTGCTCGGCGACACCTCGCGCGCCGAACTGGCGTTCGAGAAGCTGTTCGCCAATTTCGCGCAATTCGAAGCGGCCGAAATCCGCGCCGTGGTGGCGCGCTCCGGGCTGCATGCGGCGCGCCTGGCGGCGGCCAATCTGCATTTGCAGGTCGCGGTCCAGCGCTACTCGGATCGTCTCGGACCTTATGGCGAGTACCTGCCGCCGCTCGAACTGCGCGGCTTCATCGCCGATTACCGGCGTTTGCGCGCCGAGTCGCGCGCGCAAGCGCAAGGCATCGTGCCGCCGTCCGGTCTGCCCGAGATCGTCGACGAACGCGAGGTCTACAGCCTTGCGCCGCCGGTTCGCGCCACGACTGCGCCGACGCCCGGCGCTCCAGCCGCGCCGCTGGTGCCGACCGAGGTTCCCGTCGACGTGGCGGCCCCCACCCGCGCGCAGGCTTCCAACGTGGTCGAGTTTCCTGCGCACGATGCGGTGCGCGCGGCGGATGCGACGAAAGCGCCGGCCGCCACGGGGCAGCGCACGCCGGTCGTGCGCGAGAACCCGCCTGTGGCGCCGACTGCGGCTGCACCGGCGGCGGTCGAGCCGACGCATACCGCAGCGCGGGCCGCGGCGCCGGTCGTCGGCATGACCCGCGAGGAATTCCATTCGATGCTCGAAGCGATGGACCGGCGCATGGCCGCGTATGTGGCCGATGTGCGCGGCGAAGTCGGCGCTTTGGGCAGTGCATTGGCCGGCCTGAACGCGGCAGTGTCGAACGTGCAATCCCAGCATCTGCAATTGCGCAATGAATTGCAGACCCAGGAAGGCCAGCAGGCGCAGAACCTGAACGCACGTTTTCATGATGTGCGCGATGACTTGCGCGATGGCCTGGCCGATGTGCGCACCGAATTGCGTGCACTCGCGACCGAACAACGTCATGCGCGCACGACCATCGTCGCCGTGGTGCTGATGGCCGCGGCGCTGATCGTCGCGGTCACGCTCGCGTTCTGAGTCGCGCTTCGGTTCCGCCGCGATCCGGCTTCAGGCCGACGCACCGTGCGCGTGCGCGGGCGTGCTCGATGCGATCGGATAGTCGAGCACTTCCAATCCCACCGCCTTGAAGGCCCGCACCGTGGTCGGCTTGCCGAAACGCAAGGTGCGTCCCGGCGATCGAAACCATCCGACGATCTGTTCGAGTTGCGGGGCGAGGTACAGGAACAGCGCAAGCAAGAAGGTGCGCGCGATCTCGTCTTCGAGCAGACCGTGGTGGGCCAGGTATTCGGCCGATGCCTGGGCAATGTGCTTGAGATCGAATTCGCCTTCGACGATCACCATGACTGGAAAGCCATGGGCGGCACTGGGGGCGGCCACGTCGAGCCGCACTTCGAGTCGACCCGGGGCGCCGTCGCCGGGGGTTGCCACCGGTCCCGATGCGCCGAGGATGCGCCAGCCTTGCGCGCCTTCGAGCCAGCAACGCACGAAGCCCGGTGCACGCACTTGATCGGCTTCGTCATCGACATCGTCGCTCTGGGTCCAGACCACCGGCACCCGCGTGAGGATCGCGAATTCGTGCGCATCGGCGCGCGATTGCAGCGGCACCGATTCGAAGAAGGCGCGGTAATCCGCGTCGCTCGTGCGGTCAGGCGCGCGCGTGCGTTGCAACTCGACCAGGCGCGCAGCGAGTTCGGGCTGGGTCAGGGCGAAGGTGAGTGGATCGGCCATTGCGGCAGTGTGTCATGGCCGTGCGGCGCGCGCCTATCGGAATTGCCCCGACATGTCGCGCGTCGAGCT
Organism: uncultured Burkholderiaceae bacterium; assembly: GCA_964448945.1. Lineage (GTDB taxonomy): Bacteria > Pseudomonadota > Gammaproteobacteria > Burkholderiales > Burkholderiaceae_E > CAXBRX01. The sequence goes on along the minus strand of CAYUYC010000005.1, from coordinate 7,684 downwards.
GCATCAAGTGCTTCCATGGCCAGGCGCGAGGACACGCACCAGCAAAGGCATGAATGCCAACAGCCAAGCCAGCATCGGATGAAATGCCGCGCGCGCGAGGCGGTGACGCATCTCGAAGCCGACACCGTGAACGAACATGGCACACATGCCAAAGCACGCGAGTGCGAGCAAGGTGTGATTGGGATGCGCGCCCGGCGCAAGCCACGCCGGGCGCACGAGGTAGGCCAGACTCAGCGTGATGGCCCCGCTCAACGACGCGAGGCGTACCGCGCTGTGTGTGAACCAGGAGCCGCGGGTGTTCAAGGCGCGGGCGGAGTGTTGCTGGCGTCCTTGCACTCGCGTGCATCCAGCATCATCGCGCTGACCACGGCGAGCAGCACCGCGAGACTCAGTCCCAGTATCCAGGCGAAATACCACATATCAATGCTCCTTTTGGCAGGTGTGGTGGTCGGTGTGTGCGCGGCCGTGTGCGTGGTGGTGACAGTGTGCGTGGTCATGCATCGCATCGCATTCGCCGCCGGCCAGGGTGATGTGCGCTTGAGGTCGACCGGCAAGGAAATCGGCCACCGCGACGGCAGGGTCGTCGGCGGCGCTGGCGTAGCAGGCGATGCCGGCGCGTTGCAGTCGACGCGCGAGTCCCGGTCCCATGCCGGCGGCGATCACGACGCTGATACCGCCAAGCGGATGTCCGGCTCCCGGTGAGGTGTTGTGCAGCACTTGTTCGGGTGTCAGCTCGATGTCCGATACGAAGCCGCCGGTGCTCGCATCGAAGACGCGAAATCGGCGGCCGCGCCCGGCATGCCCGGTGACCGAGCGGCGATTCTGCGATGCGACCGCGATGTATCGCGTCGAGGCATCGTGGTTTGTCATTGAAGTCATGATGGTTCCATGAGGGTGAACAGCCGGCGCATCAGTACGCCGATCTTTCGTTCTCGTTGATGAAGTGCTCGGTGACTTTTCCGGCCATGACCTTGTAGGCCCAGCTGGTGTAAAAGACGATGAGCGGCATGAAGATCACCGTGGCCCAGAACATCAGCGCCAAGGTGAATTCGGACGACACCGCATCCCATGCCGTCAGACTGCTGCGCGGATCGCTGATCGAGGGCATGAGGATGGGGAACATCGACACGCCGGCGGTGCCGATCACACCTGCGATGGCCAGCGCCGATGCGATGAAGGCAAGACCATAGCGTCGCGCGAGCGCGAACACGATGCCCAAAGCCGCACCGGCAAAGCCCAGCACCGGCAGTGCCATCGTCCACGGGTATTTGCCGTAGTTGGCCAACCATGCACCGGCGCGCGTCGCCACCTGCTTGGCGAGCGGATCGGGCATCGCGCCGGGATCGCCGCCCGAGACGATTTCATAGCCGACGATGCCGCGCGCGACCCAGAGACCCGCGAGCGCGAAGCTGAGAATGGTCAGGCTGCCGAAGATCAGCGAGGCCAGGCGTGCGCGTTCGCCGACCGCGCCTTCGGTGCGCAGCGCAAGGTAGTTGGCGCCGTGGAAGACGATCATCGCGAGGCTGACCACGCCGCACAACAACGCGAACGGATTGAGCAGGGCCCAGAACGTGCCGGTGTAATAGCTGTGCAGGGTGTCGTCGAAATGGAAAGGCACGCCTTGCAGCAGATTGCCGAATGCCACGCCGAAGATGATCGGCGGCACCGCGCCGCCGACGAACAAGCCCCAGTCCCAGGTCGTGCGCCAGGTCGGGTTCGCGATCTTGCTGCGATAGTCGAAGCCGACCGGACGGAAGAACAAGGCCCAGAGCACCGCGAGCATGGCCCAGTAGAAGCCCGAGAACGCGGTCGCGTACACCAGCGGCCAGGCCGCGAAGATGGCGCCGCCGCCGGTGATGAACCAGACCTGGTTGCCGTCCCAATGCGGGCCGACGGTGTTGATGATCACGCGCCGTTCGGTGTCGTTCTTGCCGACCCAGGGCAGCAGGGCGCCGACGCCCATGTCATGCCCGTCCATGACGGCGAAGCCGACCAGCAGCACGCCGACCAGCAGCCACCAGATGAATTTGAGAGTGACGTAATCGAACATGTTGGAGTCCTTGTTTAGTCGTGCGCGGCGGCGGGAACGGGCTTGGCGGTGGCACCGCCTGCGGACGGCGTTTCACCGTGATAGCGGCCGGTACCGAGCGAGGCCGGACCCAGGCGCGCGAACTTGATCATCAAATACATCTCGGCCACGAGCAGCACGGTGTAAAAGCCGACGAAGCCCGCAAGCGATCCGTAGACCGCGCCGGCGGTCAAGCTCGACACCGACAGATGCGTGGGCAGCACGCCGTAGATCGACCAGGGCTGACGGCCGTATTCGGCGACGAACCAGCCGAGTTCGGCCGCGAGCCAGGGCGTGGGGATGAACCAGACCGCCCAACGCAACAGCCACCGCTTCTGGGCGAAGCGGTCCTTGAGCGCGTAGTACAAGGCCAGGCTGAACATCAGGAAGAACGCAAAGCCCAGCGCCACCATCAGTCGGAACGACCAGAACAAAGGGGCGACATGCGGGATGGTGTCGCGCACTGCCTGCGCGATCTGCTCGGGCGTGGCCTGGCTCACATCGACCAGGTATTTCTTGAGCAGCAAGCCAAAGCCGAGGTCGGCCTGGTGCTGTTCGAACACCGCTTTGGCGTCGATGTCGTTGGCGTTCTTGCGCAGACGTTCGAGCGCGCCGACCGCGAGGATGCCGCTCTGTACCCGCTTGGTGTTCTCGGCTTCGATCTGATCGATGCCGGGCAGGGTCTTGGTCAGCGTGCGCGTGCCCAGCAGCCCCATCACATACGGGATCTGCACCTCGGCCGTATTGCTGCGGGTCGCGTCGTCGGGCAAGGCGAACAGGGTGAACGGCGCCGGGGCTTCATGCGTCTTCCACATCGCTTCGATCGCCGCGAGCTTGGTCTTTTGCGACTCCGACACGGTGTAGCCCGATTCGTCGCCGAGCACGATCACCGAGGCGGCCGAAGCAAAGCCGAACGCCGCGGCGATGCGAAACGAACGCTTGGCGAAATCGAGATCGCGGCCTTTGAGCAAATACCACGAGCTGATGCCGAGGACGAACACCGAGGCCGTGACATAGCCGGCCGAGACCGTATGCACGAACTTGGCTTGCGCGGTCGGGTTGAACAGCACCGCCCAGAAGTCCACCAGCTCCATGCGCATCGTGGTGTAGCTGAAGCTCGCGCCGACCGGGTCCTGCATCCAGCCGTTGGCCACGAGGATCCACAAGGCCGACAGATTCGAGCCGGTGGCCATCAGGATCGTGACGAGCAAATGCTTGGATTTGCTCAACCGATCCCAGCCGAAGAAAAAGAGGCCGATGAAGGTCGATTCCAGAAAGAACGCCATCAGGCCTTCAATGGCGAGGGGGGCGCCAAAAATGTCTCCCACGTAATGGGAGTAGTAAGCCCAGTTCGTGCCGAACTGGAATTCCATCGTGATGCCGGTGGTCACGCCGAGGGCGAAATTGATGCCGAACAGCTTGCCCCAGAACTTCGTCATGTCCTTGTAGATGGTGCGACCCGTGAGGACATAGGTCGTCTCCATGATGACGAGGATGAAGGCGAGTCCGAGCGTGAGTGGAACGAAGAGGAAGTGATACATCGCGGTCACGGCGAATTGCAGCCGTGAAATGTCGACCAGGTCTTGACCGATCATGGTTGGCCTTTCGTTGATGCGTTGGAATGCGCGGACGAGGCAGCGTCGATGGGATTGCGCTCGAGCAGTGCGCGTTGCACGGCGACCGCGTCGACATCGGGAACGGGTGCGTGACTGGGCGCGCGGAAGAACACCGTCCAGATCACGAAGATCAAGACGAGCTTGATCGTCAGAAAGATCACGATGTCCCGACCGAACGGATCTGATGGCAACAACTTCATCGACTGCCTCGCATTGCATTGACTGAGTCAAAGTTCATGCCATGCCACGCATTGGCGACAACGCGGGCGTAAGTGCTTGAACTGAAAAGAGAAGCCGCTAAGTAACCCGAGTGCCGCGGGCGCCGCCCGGGCTGCCACGTCTGCCAGTTGTGGCAGATCATTGGCAGCGATTGCCGCGCGAGATGACCGGCGCCGCACGCGAATGGACCGTGCGCCGCAGACATCGCGACCTCGAGTTGGCAGGCGTCAGGCCGTAGGCGGAGGTGCGCGTGCAAGCGGCGCAATGACCGCATGACGGGCATGTACGCCCGTGGGAAGTGCCTCCACCAGCACATGACCGGCAACGGGCAATGCGATCGTCGTCGGAGCAGTTGGCGGTAGAACGAAACTGCCTGCATGCGTCAGGCAATACGGACAATGATCAAGTTTGAGCGACGAATGTTCGATCGGGGCACTGCCGCCGGACGAAGTCGGCACGACGATGCGGCGCAGGCCGGCGCTGGTGCAGACTTCGATGGTTTCGAGGCCTTGCATACCTGCAGCGGCCAAGAGCCGCGAGACTGCGGGCGCGAGCGCGTTCAGGATCACCGCGAAGCAGGCGATCCAGATCCAAACACGGCTGCGCGGATGGCGAGTCGGCACGTTCAAAAGCTGACGGGGCTGGGTGACACGGGCCGCAGTCTAGGTGGCATGTGCAGCGGCATGTGCGCGATGCGCGAGCGTGGTGCGAGATTTTTTTCGGCTTGTTTGCGCTCGATGCGTATGCGCGCATCGCTACTTGAGAATTCGCAATCTCATCGTGCATGCCGGTGCGTCGCACGATCACGGCAAGGTGCGCGATGATGCAGACGACCCACGGCGCGTTGGCGACGCTGATCTCCTATCTCGACGAGCAGTCCACTCCCAAGGTCGTGATGGATCGCCACTACCGCATCATCGCGGCGAACCCGGCTTACCGACGCTTGTTCTCTGCAGGAGCGCAGGTGGTCGGACGTCGCTGCTTCGAAGTGTCGCATCGTTTCGATGTGCCATGCGACGAGGCTGGCGAGAGTTGTCCGCTGCGTCTGGCCAGCGAAAGCGAGTCGCAGCAACGCGTGCTTCATCTGCATCACACCTCCAACGGCGAAGAACATGTCGACGTCGAGATTGCGCCGGTGCGCGATGACAGCGGTGTGGTGTGCGCCTTCGTCGAGAGCGTGAACATCGTGCGTCACGCGCTGCCCAAGCTCGTCAGTGCGCGCATGGTCGGGCGCTCGGCCGTGTTCACGCGCATGCTCGAACTCATCGTGCGGGTGGCCGATGCCGAGGCGACGGTGCTGATACTCGGCGAGACCGGCACCGGCAAGGAACTCGTGGCGCATGCGATTCACGAGCACAGCCAGCGCGTACGCGGCCCATTCGTCGCGGTCGATTGCTCTGGTCTTACCGAGTCCTTGTTCGAGAGCGAACTGTTCGGTTATGAGAAAGGCGCATTCACCGGGGCGAGTCATCGGCGCATCGGCTTGGTCGAGAGCGCGGCCGGGGGCACCTTGTTTCTCGACGAGATCGGCGAGGTGCCGTTGCCGCAGCAAGCCAAGCTGCTGCGCCTGCTCGAGTCGAGCACGTTTCGTCGCGTCGGCGGTATCGAGACCTTGCGCGCCGACTTTCGATTGGTGGCGGCAACGCATCGCGATTTGCGCGCGATGGTTGCGCGTGGCGAGTTCCGCGAAGACCTGTATTACCGATTGAATGTCTTTCCGATCGCGGTACCGGCGCTGCGTGAACGCGTCGACGACCTGCCGTTGCTGGTCGATGCATTGCTCGAACGCATCGCGCCTCATCGCGCGCTGCGCCTGCATGCCGATGCGATGACTGCGCTGACGCGGCACCCGCTTTCGGGCAACGTCCGTGAACTGCGCAACATCCTCGAGCGCGCAGCGCTGTTGGCCGATGGCAATGTCATCGAACCGGCGCATCTTGCATTGGACACGCGGGTCAAATGCATCGAACCGCGCGCGATGACGATGCTGGCTGGTCCGACGGACGATGTCTTGCTCGAAGCGGCAGCGCGGGCCGACACGCGCCGCGCCTTGGCGCGGCAGTTGGGAATCAGCGAGCGGACGCTTTATCGGCGCTTGCGCAATGCGCGAGGTGTGCGAGGTGAATGATGGCCGGCCGGATGTAGCGTGCCACGCCACATCCGACGCAGTCGGCCCACGCAATCCAACGGGATTGGTTGTTCGATCGTGCGGCGTCTCCTAGACTGCTTTGCCACGTGGGCGCGGCGGAGGTCGATGCGCGTTCGCTCCAATTCAAGGACCAGATCATGAAATCAATCGTGCTTATCGCCGCGGTGCTCGTCATCGCCGGTTGCGCTTCGGTTCCGATGGCCGATAGCGGTCAGGATGCGCGTGCCAAGACCTTTGCGGTCGCACCGGGCAAGGCCAACATCTACGTCTATCGCAACGAGATCCTCGGCGCAGCGCTCAAGCTGCCCGTGGCGCTCGACGGAACTGCCATGGGCCAGACTGCGGCCAAGTCGTACTTCGCGTTCGAAGTGGCGCCGGGCCAGCACGTGGTCGCCACCGACGAATCGTCGGTCGCAATCGATGCCGCGCCCGGCAAGAGTTACTTCGTCTGGCAGGAAGTGAAGATGGGCCTGCTGGCCGGGGGCGCCAAGCTGCAATTGGTCGATGAAACGCGCGGGCGTGCCGGCGTGAACGAGTGCACCCTGATCGCTTCGGCAACGGGCCTGAGCGCCGGCGCCGCGCCTGAAGCGGCTTCGGCCACGTCCGCAGGTGCCACGGTCGAACCGGCGGCACCCGCGGCCAGTGCGACTGCGGCACCGGCCGCCGCGCCCGCTGCGGTTTCTGCGCCGGTGGCTGCACCCAGTGCCGCGCCCGCGCCCTTGATTCAACAGCCCGTCTATCGCCAACGTCAGAACGCGGCCGGCAAGCCGGTTGCACGCGGCAAGTTCGAGTTCGAAGCCGAGCGCGCCGCCATCGATGCCGGCTGCCGCACCGCCGATGGTGCCCGGCCGACCGCGACCCTGATCGATGCCGGTGTCGAATTCGAAGCGTTCGACGTGGCGTGCTCCGGTCGCACGATGAAGGTCCGCTGCGAAGCCTTGGTCTGCACGGCACGATAAGCATGCCGCCGGGCTGGGCAGTTTGCGCTCAGCCCGGGTTTGCAGCAGCGCCCTCGGCATGGGGCCCGAGCGCGCCGTATTCCTGGGCCAGATAGGTCTCGGCCCGTTCGAGCACGAAATACCGGAAGGCCTCGGCCGCGGGCGATAGCGTCTTCGCGAGCGTATTGACCACATACCAGCGCCGCAGCACCGGCATGCCTTCGATGTCGGGCGTGGCGATCTGCCCGGTCTTGAGTTCGAGGCCGATGGTGTGCAGCGACAAAAAGCTCACGCCCATGCCGGCCATCACCGCCTGCTTGATGGTTTCGTTGCTCGCCATTTCCATCACCACCGGTGGCGCGATGCGGTGCTCCTCGAAGTACTGCTCCATCGCCGCGCGTGTGCCCGAACCGGGTTCGCGCACGATGAAACCGTACTGCGCCAAGGCCGCGGCGCTCGCATGCTCGGCTTGCATCAACGGATGGTCGGGCGCGGTCACGATCACATGCGGATGCACGGCGAAGGGTTCGGCGCGGGTCGCGAATTCACGCGGCGGCCGGCCCATGACCGCGAGATCGACCTCGCCGGCCTGCATCAGCGCGACCAGGCGTTCGCGGTTGCCGACTTCGAGCCGCACTTCGACCTCGGGATGGTCTTCGCGAAACCGCGCGAGCAGGCGCGGCATGTAGTACTT
>CAYUYC010000004.1:8383-34926 GCA_964448945.1 uncultured Burkholderiaceae bacterium | reverse complement strand
CGCAACGCTCGCGTCGGAGGAATGCTGCGCATTCCCCCGACCGGTCGGGCGGGGCCCCCGCGCCGACGGCACGCCAACCCAAGGCGTGCCATCGCCGCGTACCCGCCACTCCCTCGCTCACAAAGCGCCCGCGCGCCCCAGGCCCCAAGCGCGCCGGAACCATCGCGCGGCACGTTGGCAATGAAGCCAGGTGCTGGTCGCGGCGGTTGGCTCGCGCGTTGGTTGCTCAACCGGGTGCCAGGTCTTTGGCGATCTCGAAGAAGTACGGCGCGCTGCTGGTGGTGGCATTGGGGGCGGCGGCCGATTTCGCTCGCGAAGGAGAGGCGGGTACGAAGCGCTTGCCAGCCTTGGGTTGGCTGGCTTGCGCTTCGTGGGCCCCACCCGACTGGTCGTCCGCAGGACGACGTGAGCGTATGAGGCCGACGCCCCCAATGCCACCACCAGCCTCCATGCAGAAAGAACTAAACCGATGATGACCACCACCCAACTCCCCTTCGTCGACTTCCAGCGCGTCTGGCTCGCCTACAACGACGAGTTGTTCGCCCAAGGCCAGTTCGCGGTCGAAGACATCAGCCTGCAAGTGGGCGAGGGCGAATTCATCGCCATCGTCGGCCCCTCGGGCTGCGGCAAGTCCACCTTCATGAAGCTGGCCACCGGGCTCAAAATGCCGTCGCGCGGGGCGATCATGATCGGCGGCCAGACGGTGACGGGGCCGCTCAAGATCACCGGCATGGCGTTTCAGGCGCCGTCGCTGCTGCCGTGGCGCACGACGATGCAGAACGTGTTGCTGCCGCTCGAAATCGTCGAGCCGTATCGCAGCAGCTTCAAGCGCAAGCGCGCCGAGTACGAAGACAAGGCGCGCGCGCTGCTGCAAAGCGTGGGCCTGGGCGGGTACGAGAATAAATTCCCGTGGCAGTTGTCGGGCGGCATGCAGCAACGCGCAAGCATCTGCCGTGCGCTCATCCATGAGCCCAAGATGCTGTTGCTCGACGAGCCCTTCGGCGCGCTCGATGCCTTCACGCGCGAAGAACTCTGGTGCGCGCTGCGCGACTTGCAGGCGGCACAAGGTTTCAACGTCATCCTCGTCACCCATGATCTGCGCGAGAGCGTGTTCCTTGCGGATACGGTGTACGTGATGAGCAAGAGTCCGGGCCGTTTCGTCGTGCGCCGCGAGATCGATCTGCCGCGTCCGCGCGACCTCGAAGTGACCTACACCCCGCAGTTCACCGACATCGTGCATGAACTGCGCGGCCACATCGGCGCTCTGCGCAAATCGGCCGGCGCCCCAGCGGAGATCGCGCAATGAACAACAAGCATCTGCATCGCTTTGCACCGTGGCTGTTGCTCACGCTGGTCATCGCCGTCTGGCAGGTGATCTGCACCGGGTTCGAAGTGTCGGAGTTCGTGTTTCCGAGCCCTTGGCTCATCGCGCAGAAGATCGTCGAGTTCAAGGATGAAATCATCAAGCATGCGTGGCGCACCTTCTGGGTCACGATGGCGGGGTTCTCCATCTCGATCGTGGTCGGCGTGCTGCTGGGCTTCTTGATCGGCTCGTCGCGCCTCGCCTACGCGGCCATCTATCCGCTCATGACCGGCTTCAACGCCTTGCCCAAGGCGGCTTTCGTGCCGGTGCTCGTCGTCTGGTTCGGCATCGGCGTGGGGCCTGCGGTGCTCACCGCTTTCTTGATTTCGTTCTTCCCGATCATGGTCAACATCGCCACCGGCCTCGCAACGCTCGAACCTGAACTCGAAGACGTGTTGCGCGTGCTCGGCGCGCATCGCTGGGACGTGCTCGTGAAGGTGGGCTTTCCGCGCGCGCTGCCTTACTTCTTCGGCTCGCTCAAGGTCGCGATCACGCTCGCCTTCGTCGGCACCACGGTCTCTGAAATGACCGCCGCCAACGAAGGCATCGGCTACCTGCTGATCTCGGCGGGGTCGTCGCTGCAGATGGGCGTGGCCTTTGCGGGTCTCGTCGTGGTGGGCGCGATGGCGATGCTGATGTACGAGCTTTTCAGCATCCTCGAAAAACGACTGACCGGCTGGGCGCACCGCGGAGCGCACGCGCAATGAGCTTCACCAACCCCGATCCGACCACGGCGCACATGGTGGCGTGGCTGCGCTATGCCAACGCCATCGCGCAGCGCGCGCTCGACGCGGGCCACCATCCGTTCGGCGCCATCCTCGTGGCGCCCGATCATGCGAGCGTGTTGTTGGAGCAGGGCAATGTCTCGTCGGTCGAACATGCCGAGAGTGTGCTGGCGCGCGCTGCCGCCCAGCGCTTTGCGCCCGAGCTGCTGTGGCAATGCACGCTCGTCACCACCGTGGAGCCGTGCTGCATGTGTGCCGGCACCCAATACTGGGCGCACATCGGCCGCCTGGTGTACGGCGTGAGCGAGCGGCAACTGCTCGCATTGACCGGCGACCACGCCGAGAACCCGACCATGGATTTGCCTTGTCGCGAGGTGTTTGCGCGCGGGCAGAAGCCAGTGCGGGTCTGGGGGCCGGTGGTGGAAGTCGAGGAAGAAATCCTCGCGCTGCATCGCACTTTCTGGGGCGCCGCGCGCGGGTAGGGCGCGGAGTCATCCCCGCTTTGCGGGACATCAATGTTTGGCATCCACGGCGCCTTGGGGGCGGGGGTAAGCTTGCGCCTCGGCGTCGACTTTGTGGATTCTGTTAATGCTGAGTATTTATACAGTAATAGACCGCGGAGCCAAGGCTGCTAGCGGGTTTCAGCATGAAAGATCGGCCATGTTATTCCGCAGGTGACCATGTTATTCCGCGGTTTCGCGGTCCAAATCACGTTATGCTTTTGAGTAAGGCGATGAAGAATCTAATTATTACCGGCCTTTTAGCGATCCTAAATGGGTGCGCCTCGCTAGGTGATTCCAAGGGTGAGTTTGTGGGAAATTGGCAGTTTCCTGATCGATCGGTTTGGGTGGAAATTTATGAACGCGGCGATGTTTTTCAGTGTCGAATCGATGTTGATAAAAGTGTTATAAGCAGTAAAGGAAAGTTGGACGGAAATAATATCTATTGGGATGATATCTGGGGAATAGAGCAGGTTCGAAGGGAGAATAATACGATTTATTTGCTAGGAAATTTCGGCGAATTTGGCTTTGAGTTATCTAATACTAAAATGATCAAAGAGTGCGGCAATCCTTTTGGTACATCCAAGCCGGAGTAAAGCATAACCAGGCGTTGCAGTGGACCCCTACATTGCGCGGCTTTTTGTGCCATTCGCTACGCTCATTCTATGGCACAAAAATCCGCTCCGTTCCGGGGCCACTGAACTTGGCGTTAGCCGTCACAAAGGAGCACTATTGCGCTACTTCCTCGCCTATCACAATGCCGACCGGATGGGCTACTCGTCCACCGCTATCCGCGCACCAAGTGTCAAGACAAGCAAACCCGTCGGTGGGCTAGAAGGCTCAGTCGTTTGGCTAGTCGGAGCCGAGGGCAAGAGCCTTAAGAGCTACTACCTAGCGTCGCGGTTTGTCGTTGACAAGTGCGAACCGAACAAGTATCCGGGCACCGATCTTCCAAACGTGGTCTCCGGAAAGGGCGTTCTCTTTGGTACTCGCATCTGCCTGGATTCAACTCCGCTTCTCGATGAACTCCGTAGGTACACGGCCAACTTTGTTCGCGGCTTTGGCGAGCTTCACGACTCCGCTTTGCGTGCGGCACTGGAGCGGCTGGCGAAGTGACGGCTAACCCTTCGCTGCACCGGAAGTGCTACAGCGGGCTTCGCCCGCTTCCGCACTCCGGTGAGCTCAAACGTCAGCCTTCATGTTGCGCACCCTCATCTTCTCGCTGGTTGTGCTCATTGGTGGCTGCACAGCTTCCGTGGGGACTCTGTTCATCGATCGGCACATCCACTCCCAGGAGGAGATGAAGTCTGTGCCCATGGGCTGGCCGTTCACATTCGTGCACCAAGATCTCTCGGGGTACACGCCTTTGAGTTGGCCGCAGTCCTTCGCATTCGCTCAGCCCCAAGACAACCCCGTATCGGTTCATCTCGGATGGTTCGCGGCCAATGTGCTGGTGCTCTCCCTGTCCATATCCGCAATTTTCGTCGGGGCGGTTCGGCTGGTCAGAGCAGCAACGTCGGCTACGCCAAGGCGGCGCAAAGATGAAAGCAGCCACACCTAGCCAGCAGTTCAACAAGGACTCAGCGGCGCTCGCGCCTCAGCTCAAACGTTATGCATCAGAACACAGGTGATTCGTGAGCAGCTTTCGAAGTAGGTTCTTCATCTTTCTATTGAAGCATCGTCATTGGTTTCGCTTGAAGCTGAAAAGAGAGACTGTCGATTGGGACACTTCGATTCCTGAATTGCGCCAACGGGTCGAGAATTCAGCCGAGAGATTTGGCAAGATTCCCCCGGGAATCGAAGTATTGCCCGTTGATGCACAGCAGTTCTGTGCCGAATGGATACGTCCCGCCCATTTCCACGAAGATCGAGCCCATCCTGTACTTTCATGGTGGCGGGTATGTGATGGGCTCAAGTCGGTCACACAGGGCAATCGTTGCCAAGTTCGTTGCCGGTAGTGGCATTGCTGCCCTGGTGGTCGACTATCGCTTGGCGCCGGAGCATCCCTTTCCCGCTGCAATCGAGGATTCGCTGGCTGCATATGCTTGGCTACTGTCTGAGGGCTTTTCGCCCTCGCGCATTGCATTCGTCGGCGATTCGGCAGGTGGCGGCTTGTGTCTGGCAATGTTGCTTGCCGTGCGGCAGAAGGATCTCCCTTTGCCTGCGGCAGCGGTTGCGTTGTCTCCCTGGACAGACCTCAAATGCACAGGCGATTCCTATCGTCGCGAAGACCCTCTGGCGCCGGATGGATCATGGCGTGTTTTCAGCAAGTACTATGCGGGAGAGTGCGACGCTGCCCTGCCTTTGATATCGCCCCTTTACGGTGATCTTGCCGGGCTCCCTCCGCTGCTCATCTACGTTGGCGAGAACGAGTCCATGCTTGATGACTCAACTCAATTTGCGGAAAAGGCAAGATGCTCGGGCGTGGACGTCCGAATACACGTTGGAAAAGGAATGGTTCATTGCTACCCTGCGCTCTCCCCGTTCTTTCAGGAAGCAAGAGAGGCAATGGAAGACATCTGTTCCTTCTTGCGCGGGCACTTGCCAGCCCTCAATCCGAGTCCCCCTGATGCATAAGCTTTCATTCCAGCGGACCTGCGCAAATAGCCGCGCAGGCCGGTGAATTCAAACGCGCGCCGACTAGGAGACACGAATGACCATCGAATCGGGTGCTCAGCTCCGCGCGCTTTATGAGAGTGAGGGCGGTGTAGCGGGCATCTTCTCGGCCAAGGTAGCGGACTATGTGTCCTCACGACCGGACTACCCTGACGCGCTATTCAAGCAACTCAAGGCAACATGCAATCTCGGTCCCGCCACTATGGTGGCCGATGTTGGCGCAGGGACAGGCCTTCTAACACATGGGTTTCTGGTTCGCGGTCATACGGTCGTTGCGGTAGAACCGAACACACCCATGCGCGAGGCGGCCGATCGGCTCCTTGGCGGCTTCAACGGCTACCGCAGCGTCGACGGCTCAGCTGATAGAATTCCCCTCCCTGCATCCTCGATCGATCTCATTACGGCTGCGCACGCGTTTCACTGGTTTGAGGTCGAGTCTGCGAGGCTGGAATGCCTTCGCGTACTCCGTCCAACCGGGCAAGTTGCGCTCATTTGGAATGATCGCCTCAAATCCGCGCCGCTACACCAGGCGCTCGATGCCGTGCTTGCGGACTATGGCGGCGTCAAGCGCGACGCGCTGGTCGCGCATGAGGAGCGAGGGGATATTCCTGCCTTTTTTGGGAGAACACAGCCCAAGGAGTTCACCTGGCCACACCAGCACGTCATCAACGAGGCCGGGCTGCTGAGTCTGGTCTTCTCTCGCTCCTACATGCCGCCTCGCGATTCGGTGCAAGGGAGTGAGGCGGTCAACCGCCTTCGCGAGCTCTACCGACAGTTCTCCTCCGGGAGCGGGCTCACCGTGCCTTACACCACAGTCGCCTACCTTGGACGTCCCAGCTGAGCCGGCTAACCCGTCGCTGCATCCGACTCGCTCCGGCGGGCCGTGCCCGCTTCCGCGAGCGGGTGAACTCCAACGTTAAGCGTTCAGGAACCATGTGCGAGTGGGCAAAACGGTTCATCGGCGAGACGCGCAAGTCGTGGTTCCGTTCCCGACCATTGTTCGTACGGCATGCGACTGTTTCAAGCGTCGATCTCGACTCAATCGAGCAAGAGGTTCGGGCTTCACTCCCAGCCGACCTTCGCGAATGGCTCCTTGAAGCCGGGTTCGGAGACCTCAATGAACAGCTATCCTTTCGGCGTGAGTGGTTTCGTCCAGTTGAGCAAGGCCACTTATGTGGCGCAGTCTTGTTCGCACAAGACGACTTAGGCAATTTCTACGCGTACGTTCCGGCCAATGGGAACATCATCTACTTCTGCCGTTCGTCGCCGGAGTTCAAGCTGAGGGAGTGGGTTGATGGTCTGCCTACCGCACCCTATTGCTGGGTCGCCTAACCTTTCTGCAAGGACTTCCGTCGAGCGTCGAGGACTGAAGTGGACGCGCGCGAATGAAGCGCGACGTGAGACATTGAAGCGGTCCGGTTGCGAAGGCTATTCATCCTGCGCAACAACAGGCTGCTGCGAGTCGCGCACACGCGTGGAGGAACAGACTGCCTCCGTGCAGCCGGCCTTGTGGCGTCGTGAGAAGTGACGCGGACCAAGAAATAGGCGCCGCACACCGGGACTCCATTCATATCGCGGCGAAGCGCCGGCGTAGTGATCGCCTGCTGCGCGCTGCTCCAGCACCGCGCCGTGCGCGTCGAGCACGCATACCGCGAAGACTCCTTTGCGAGGTCGGTACAGATCGTAGTAGGCTCATTCATAGCTTCACCTCCCGGTCAGATTGATGGCAAGCACCTCCATCTTGATAGTCGATACCGCGCGACTTCGCCGGTCGCCTCGGGACGGGGAAGTCCCTCTTAGTCGCCCCGCCCGACGTTCGCCAGCCGGCTGCGCTGTCTGTCGCCCGCGGGGGAGCTCCAACGTTGGAGGGCTAATGCCTGGATGCAACGAAGTCGCTGGTTCCTGCCCTGATTCGTCGCTTGGGCAGGTGATGGCAGACGCCATCCGAACTCTTCTGGAAAGGGATGGCATCCTGTTCACGACCGAAGCAAACGAAAGAACCATCTCTGCTCAGTTGGCCGGCTACTTGAAGCCTTGCGTTTCCCGAGTGGGACGTTGATGTCGAATACAACCGCCTAGGACTCGATCCTAAGAAAATTGTTATTGAAGAGTTATCTGAACTTGTCTGTCCGGACATCACCGTTCACGGCAGACGATCGGACGCCAATCTACTGATGGTCGAAATGAGGAAGGGCGACTCCCCGGCGCCTGATGAAGAAGACATGAAGAAGCTCCGCAGCCTACGCTGCAAAGTTCAAGTATCCGAACACGCTATTCCTTCGGCGTTCAACAACCAGGCCGAATGTTTCCGCTCTCCGGTGGGTACAAGAATGGCCCGCACTCCCAACCCGGCAGTCGAGCGGACCTGCGCGAAAAGCCGCGTAGGCCACTCATTTCTACGTTCGGGCTCACACTCGCGTCTCAACTCACAAATGGAAGCGCAATGATCACCGCACTCGTTCAGTTCAAACTTCCCCAAGCCATCACCCGCGAGAAAGCTCGCGAAGCGTTCTCGGGTACCGCGCCCAAGTATCGCGAAGTCCGCGGCCTCATCAGAAAGTACTACGTCTTGTCAAAGGACGGCACGACTGCCGGTGGCGTCTACCTCTGGGAGTCACAAGAGGATGCAGAGCGCCTTTATACGAGTGAGTGGAGGAAGTTCATTCAAGAGAAATACGGAGCCGAACCCTCAGTAGTTTTCTTTGAAAGCCCCGTGGTTGTCGACAATGTCGCTGGTACCATCACTACCGACGCCTAATTCCACGTCCTCTCATCAACTGCGAACACCAGTTGAACTAATGCATTCCTGTGCGCGACACATACGTCGTCGTACTTTTTTGGAGATGAAATGCCATATATCTGTTTTGAGGCGGGAGCCTTGACGCCCGAGATAAAGCGAGAACTCATCCAAAGACTCACTGAAGTCTCCGCGGAAGTCATGCGCATTCCGAAGGACTATTTCTTCGTATCAATTCACGAACTCCCCAACGAGAACGTGGCAATCGCTGGCAAGGATGTGAATCAGCTTCGAGCAGAGCTTTCCGCCCGAAGGTCGGCGGGGTAATGCACAACGCTGACGCAAGAACATGCGCTCCAGCGGACCACCTTCGATGGCTGCTGCGCTAGCACGTTGACCGCCCTGTTTCTTCACCACCGGCACGATTGCCGCGTATTTGGTTCATTGAAGCGGTACGCCAAGTTTCAGCGGAGTGAAAATTGAGGACCCTGGAACAAATACTTCAGGAAATCGAGCTGGCGCCAACCGTCATGGACTTGGCATTGGAACAGGCGTTTTGCAGGGCGCTGATGAAGCACCAATGCCACGCCATTGGCGAAGAATGCGCTACGTTGCGCAAGATTCTCGATCGCCTTGAGGAATCGCATATCGATGCAATTTACGAAATGGGTCCCAAGGATGAATTTGATGATTTCGTAAAGTGGGCCTTACAACTGGCGAGTGAGATCGCCGACCCCGCTTGCGCCGGAGCACTAGCCGGTGTTGCGTCAACATTCAGCGCTCGGCTCGGAAGGTGAATCCTTGCGCCCACGATCTCGGGAGTGCGGTCATGCGCGCGTGCTGCCGGCAGCACTCATAAAGAACTCAGGCCCTCTGTCACGACCCTACCCCTGCATGATCCGCGCTGGCTCTCCCTTTCGGGTGGATATGGCAGTTGCTACGATCCGTCGCCGGCGCTTGATGCGCTTGAGAACGGTGTTGCCGCCTGGAGGCGGCGTAATCGGCACGCCGCATGCCATCGCGGCTCTATGATCCTTTACCCAAACACGAAGGCTGTAGGCGGGCGCTGCCGCCACAGTTCCAAAAGACCACTATGCCTCCCGAAATCTCCGCTTTTCCCGAGGAGGTCGCATCGCTCGTGGCCTTTGTCGAAGGCCGAATCGACGCCGATGCGATGGAAGGCCTGGTGCAGGGCGACCGCATGCAGGCCTTGCTGACCGCGCTTCAGAATCCGCATCACAAGGCGGGCACCAATTACCACGTCCAGATTTCCGACTATCTCCAAGACCGCTCCTTGGGTGGGCGGGTCAATGCAGAAGGTGTCGTGGCGATCTTCCTGGAGCAGGCCGAGGTCGCTTTCAAACGTGTTCTGCCGTATGGCGCGCTGTACGGGCTGCTGCTCAGCGCTCAGCCGCGCTACCTCGACTTGCCGATGGATTTTCTGCTGGAACACGTGGTCCCCAAGGACGAGGACCTGCCCAAGACCAAGAAGATCGCGTTGATGAAGGAACGCCTCAAGGCATTGTTTCAATACGCCAAAAAGCCGCCGTCATGGATCCAGTCGCCGGAGTGGCCGATACACGAAGGCGAGCCGGCCTACTTCATCGGGCAGGTGCCGATCGATGCACCGGCACTGTTTCATGATCAAGGCACGCTATACGTGTTCGTCAACAAGCGCACCGGTCAGTTCGAGACCGTGACGCAGTTCTATTGATGCGTGGCCCGGTGCCTACATGAACAACGAACCAAACAAATGGCTGGCCGCAGTGCTGTCCATCTTTGCGCAGCCGCTCGGCTTGTTGTACGTGGCGCGGCCGTGGTGGGCGGCGTTTTACTTCACGCTCGCCATTGGTTCGGCGCTGCTCGCATTCGCCTATGGCCGTGCGCTCGGTGCTTGGGGGTTCGTGGCCTGGGCGCCGCTCATTGCGAGTGGCATTCATGCGTTTCGCGCGGCCGCACGCTTTCCCGCGGACGCGCCGCGGCCGTGGTACAGCCGCTGGTATGGCTTGTCGATCGTGATCTTTGCTGTGGTCGCAACCCTGATGCTGCTGCGTTCGTTCGTGCTCGAGAGCTATCACGTCTCGGCGGGGTCCATGCAGCCCAATTACGAACGCGGCACCGTCGTGTGGTTGCAGAAATGGGGCTACGGCAACTACGGCGCCTTCGGCCTGAGCCTCATGCGCGGCCCGATCACCGCGCCGCTGGCGCGTGGCGACGTCATCGTCGTCGAGTTCTCGCGCGATCGCGCAGAACACCATCTAAAACGCCTCATCGGTGTGCCGGGTGACGAGATCAGTTATCGCCATCATGTGCTGTCGATCAATCAGGTTGAAGTGCCCGCCCGGCGGTCTGGCGAATACGTCGATCCGGGTCAGCCGTTCGTGCGTCAGCGGTTCTTAGAATCGCTTTCGGGCCGCGAATATGCGGTGATCTTCGACCCGCAAGACACCCGGCCGATGCCCCAGGACGCGGACTTTGCGCTGCGCAATCAATGCACCTTCCATGAAGACGGGCTCACCTGCCTTCTCCCGGCCGGGTACTACTTCGTCATGGGCGACGACCGCGACAACAGCTTGGATAGCCGGACCTTCGGCTTGGTGCCGGCCGAGCACATCGTCGGCAAAGTGATTCATGTCTGGCGCTGATCCGGCGCGGCGCGCCGCGCGCGACGCTTTGGCGTCATGGTTGCGCGCTCCGCAGGCCACGATGCGCGCGCGATTGCACTTGGCGACGATACGATTGGCGCGACGCATTCGTCCAATCGCCGTTGCAGAAAGCCGCCCTTGCTGACCAACATCGAACATCGGCTCCGGGAGTGGGAACACCTGGGTGTCAAGACTTCCGCCGATGGCGCGCGCCTGATCGCGCATACGCCGCGCGATTTTCCTCAGGCGTATCTGCACGCGGTCTTTGCGCCCGCACCGGCGTCGGCGTGGGAAGGCTACGGCCTGCGGTTGCCCGAGCATCTGCAGGCGCTGTACGGCTGCTGCAACGGGCTGATGCTCTTTGGCGCGCTGACGCTTTGGGGCGTGCGAGCGCATTACGCACGCGACGCATCGGCGCAGTTTCAGCCGTTCGATCTGACGGTTCATCACACCGAATGCATACGCACGCTGCATCCGCTGGCTGCGGAGAAGGCCGATCATCGGGTGTTCTTTGGCAACTATTCCGATGACGGCGCGGCCTTGTACACCCTTGCGGATTCGCCGCGCGTGTACGTCGTTGCGCCCGACACGTCTGAGCCTTTTGCTTCGTGGGCGAGCGTGGGCGAGTTCCTCGAGTCCGAGTACGACCGGCTCGATCAAATGTTCACGCGTGACGGCTACCAGAGCGACGACGAGGTGAGCACCACCTTTGCGGCTGCCGACGCGCACCGGGTGCTGTGAACGCCATGGTCAACACCCAAATCGAGCGCGCTGTGTTCGCGGAATTGTTCGGATTCGCGCTGACCGATCCATTGGCGTTGGAGCAGTTCCACGGCCATTCGATGCACGGACAGGATCTGCTCGCGCTCTACACCACGACCGATCTGGGCGAGCAGGCATGCGCGTGCGGCGCGGTGGTGCCGGTGCTGGGTGTCGAGGCCGGCTATTACTCGGTGGTCGTGCGCGACGGTGCGAGCCCGAGTCTGCTGACGGCGTTCGCCGGTGCTACTTCATCGGGGTGGGTGCTGCAGGTGCTGTCGGGTACGGTCGCGGTCTGCGGGCTGGGTCATTTGAGCCTATGGAATCCGGAGCACTCCTCGGCGCGTCGGGTTGCGGTACCCAATGGGTGGTACCGCGTCAGTCTCGCCATCGGCGCGCCGGTAGACGATACGGACGACTACAGCCTGGAAGTGGCGCTGGCGCGGTGCGAGGAGCGTCCCGTTTTTGCGGGTGACGTGTCGAGGCGGCTCGCTGCGACTGGCGACGCCTCATGAAGAAGCCGCGCCCGAAGTCACGGCGCCAAGAAAGGTATTCGAAATGACGTCCATGAACTCGGAATCGATCATCAACCGGGCAATCGCCCACGGTGAAGGCGAAGGCCTGATGGCGTTGGCGCCGATCGAGCAGGTCGTCTTTGCCAACGCGGAGGCCGAGGTCTATTGCGACATGGAAGGCGTCGACAGCCTCCTCGAAAGATATGGACGCAATCACGCCGCATTGTTTGCGCGTGCTTTTTCAGCCATCGGCGCCGGCACAATTGCGCAGGCATTTGTTGCCATCGCCGATTCGTCTGTTGCGGTCGAAGAAGAACGGCTTGCTCGCCTCAATGCGCTCATCACCAAGCGCCATGAGTACACGTACGAGAACATCCAAGCGTTCGTCGAGCAGAGCATGCATCGGACCGATGCAAAGCCGCTGCCGTGACAACACAGTCCATGCATCTCGATCTCCGGCGCGTTCAGTCGAAGCACATCCCGAGCATTGTCGCCCGCGCGGCCATTACCAGTCCGAGGATTTTGCATTGCGCTAATTCGACGCTCGCCGCGATCGAACAATGCAAGCGCCGCGAACTGCAAAGGGGCACTTTGATTTCAAGGCAGAGACCGCGCGCTTCATTTCGGTTACCGGCGTCGTGGTGGCATCCCGCGCCGATTCCATTGGCGACTGAGTGCGGGGCGCTGCGTCCTGGCGTGTCGACCGGCGATACTTCAGTATTCACACACCATCGATCATCGTCTTCCACTACTCAGAAGGGGCGCACCCAAAATGCGGATTACTTTGTTGCCATGGATTGCGGCTATTACGGCGCTGGTAGTTGCGGGGTGCGCGACATCGCCGCCATTGCCAAGGATTGAAGCTGCAAGAGGAGATCGCGTCGGGATTCTCGTCGATGGCGATGACGATCTGTCGCACACGCACATCGGGACAACCGTATTCAACAACTTCAATAAGAAGTATCCGTTCGCCTGGCATATGAATGGCGAGGTCACGCGCACCATTGAGCAACGTGTTCGGGACGCCGGTTTCACGCCGGTCAATCTCCGGGACGAACGGATTCAATACGCTGATGTCGCGGGGCTTGTTCAGCCCACTTCTGATCAGTGGAAAGTTGCTGCCGGAAAGGACGAAGCATTTCGCAGTCTTCGCGATCGACTGCGCTTGAAAGCGCTGATCGTCCTCAAAGAGGCGTCCGTCCTGGTGGGCAAGAAGTGCTACGACAGTCCTTGTGAAGAGCGATATGTCCATGCCTCTGGCCTATACACGCGCAGCGCGTTCGGTTTGACCGCCTACTACGCAGTGGCGGCCTATCAATGGAATGTCTTTGTGCTTGATCCGATTGCGGATACGGCAAGCGCCGATCCGTTGAAGTCAGTGCTGATGGATTCAGCGACTCGGGCGCCACGGCTCAAGGACACGACGGACTTTCATCAACTGACCGAGGCCGAGCTCTTGCCGGTGCGCGATGCAATCTTGCATATCGTCGAAAAGAACGCGGTCGAAGCAGTCAAGACTTTGAATCCGAAGTGATTCCGCTGAATGTCTTCGCCCCGGGCACGGCAATTGACCGGTTCATGACCTCGGGATCGATCATCGACCATCTGATCTGTGTAGCGACAGCAATCCGCCTTGTTACCGCCCACTCCCATGCGAACCATTCACCACCTCGTTTTCACGCTGTTGCTCGCCGGCGGTGCCTTGAACGTCAATGCACAAACCAAGGCCGATGGGTCGCTGAAGCTTTGCGGCTGGTTCGAAAACCCCAGCCCCGGCAACGTGACCCTGACCGATCGTGAAGACGAATGGACGATCTCGATGCAAGGCGGCCACGAGGCCGAGGGCGAATGGCCGAAGTTCACGGCCAAGCAATGGGTGCGCACCGGAAGCTCCTACGGCTACGGTTGCGCCTGCATGGTCGTCGTCGCCGACCGCGAGACGCATGAAGTTGATCGCATCGTGTCGTCGTACAGCCAACCGCTGGCGGTGTGCCGCCAGGACCGCGCGCTGCAGGAGCCGAACAGCCGATGAAGGTTCCGGCCGCTGAATACGGTTTTTCGGAGGACGGCAGCAGCGGCGACGAGGTGCTCGTGTGGGCGGTGCATACCGTCGTGCACACTTACCCGTCCTTGTCGGTGTTTGCCAAAGAACATCTCATCGCCTGAGCGCCACACCCAATTAATTGATGAAGCCCACCACCACGCATGAACTCCTCGACGCCTGGGTTCGATCCGCACCCAAGCGCAACGAAGAAGTCTTCAAGCTCTTGGCCGACATCGGAATGGATCGTGCCGAGATCGAAAAGGAACTGGCCATCAAGCTGGCGAAGCCGGAGCCGAAATGCACGCACATTCCCACCTTTGATCCTTCGGTGTCGCGGCCGGTCTCCCCCATGCTGGCGCAGCGCATGGCGTACGCTGGGACCATCCGCAACAGCTTCGAGAAATGGCTGGGCCCCAAGGACATGCAAAAAGCCATGACCACCAAGAAAGTCCTGAGCACTTTCGCCAGCTTGAAAGCGCATTGGGACAACTCGGCGCCCGCGAGGCTCAGGTGCGATCAATTGGCGTTGTTCGCGCAGGCACAGAGGCGGACGTGACCTTTCTCGCATGGGAAAGTGAGACCGCGGCGGAGCCCACGCTGATTCGCTATCACGGGCATAGCGAAAAGGTCTTCAAGCATCTCGACGCGTTCCTGAAGTGGGCCATGAAATGACGCCCGCCCGAGAATTGCCGCGCCAGCGACGCATGGCCTGATTGCGCTATTGCCACGCAGTCGCTCGGGAATCAACATGGCGCCCCTTCTCGGCGCACTGCGCGCTCAAAGCCCCTGATGAAGATTCCCAAGAGCGTTGGCAAGCTGACGAAATTGTTCGAGACGCTCGGCGCACCCGATCCCGAATCGTGGGCGCGCTCGAAAATCGACGAAGACGTGCTCGAAATGAACCCGACCAGCCGCGAAATGTGCCCGCGAGACAGTCAGCGTGCGTGACGCATTGATCGAGCTGGCCGCCACCTTTGCGCAGTTCATCGACGACCCGAAGTCGCCAGAGCAGCGTCTGTATCACGAATGAATCCATTTACCCACCAAGTTGGAAAACACGACATGACGAACACCCGCGCATTTCCGAGCGCTTTGAGCAAAGCGTTATTGGCAACGTCCTTCGCGTTTGCCGGCTTCGCGGCCTGCGGACAAGAGGCCGTCAACGAGAGCCCGATTCTCGGGGCGTGGGCGAGGGATGCGTCCGAGTGCACGATTCCGGAACTCAAGTTCGAGCCAAAGAAAGTCACGCACTCGAGCGATGCAGACGGCACGCCTGTGCGTTTCGTCTACAAGAACGTCGAGTACAAACTCGCCGATGGCATCGTGACGGTCGCTTTGCACGACGTGCACTCGTACGCGCACACGCAAGACGACCAGTCCCTGCAATTCAAGTTGATCAACGCCGATCAGATCGACCTGCAGCGCAAGAAGTTCGGGCCGGTGACGTTCGTGCGCTGCAAGCGCTAAGCGTCTATGTGAGCAGGCAGCGCGCAAACGCAAGGGTATCAATTGTTCAGCAGCATGAATGTCTTCATCCGCGCCCACATGAAGGCGCTGGAAATGGCGGGTGTCCTGATGCGCATCGTCAGCTTCACACTGGTGAGCTGGCTGGGCCCGCAAAGCCCTTTCATGTTCGTGTGGGCATTCAATACCGCGGATGCGCTGCTGCTGACCTGGTGCGCGGTATTGCGCAAGGACGCGGCCTACACCGTACTGAATGCCTTCTGGATCCTGATCGGCGTGATCGGAATCGCCAGAGCCGGTGCATGGATCCATTGACGCCTGGGATGGCAAGGCACGTTCGGAGTTCGAGAGGTCATCTGCCGCCATGTTCGATTCAATCAAGCCCCATGCCCGTCTTCTCGCGCTGATGATCGGCCTGTCGAGCGCCAACGCCGATGAGGTCGCGCCGCAGATACCGGCGCAGTTTCGCGCCACCTGGGCCGCTACGCCCGCCGACTGCCTTGGCGGCAATCTGATCGTCGTTCGGGCCGATGCCATCGTGGGCGAAGGCGGCGAGTCCGGATGGATGTTGAAAAAGATCCTCCAAAGCGATCCCACGACCCTGGTCGCGATTTACGATTTCAGCGGCGAAGGTCTTGAAGAACCGGACCTGCGGATATCTTTGCACCTGCTGTCCAAAGACAGATTGCTCACCGATGGTTTCGGTGGGCCGACCTTGTTCGAACGTTGCAACGACCAACATTGACCCGATAGAAACCCGATGCGCTACGCCCTTCTTCTCCCATTGGCCTTGTTGCTGGCGTTGCCGGCACGCGCGGCAGACCCTGCGCCGGATGCCACCGTGCAAGCGTTCTACGCATGGGTGCTCGATCATCCGTCACTGGGTATCCCGAACGCCGAGGACAGAGCCAAGCTCGCGCCCTTGTTGGCGCCGCAGCTCGTGCAGCTCCTGGAGCAAGCCTCCGCCACCGAGGCGCAGTGTCTGAAGACCGTTCAGGACGGCGACAAACCCGATGTGTACGAGGGCGATCTGTTTGCCGGCACCTACGAAGGGGCGACCGACGTTGCGTTTCACAAGGCGGTCGGCAAGGGAGGCCTGGCCACCGCGGACATCGACCTCATCTACATCGACGCGCGCTTTCCGAGGGCAGACCAAAATCGCGCGTATGTATGGAAGAACACCATCGAATTGCGCAAGGCCGGCGATCGCTGGTGGGTGCAGAACATTAGATTCTCGCGCAAGGAGACCCTCGTCTCCGTCTTGCGTGACTACATCGCGCAAGGCGCGCGCTCGTGCCGCTAGCGCCGTCGGCGCGCTCAACTCAGTAGCCCCATGACGACCTTCGATCTCATTCCCCATCACGGTTTCGGTCCGGTCCTGCTGGGCATGAGCCGGGCCGACGCAAGACGCGCGCTCGAAGCCGCGGGCCTGGTCTTCGACAGCAGCCGCGACCAATCCGACTACTACGCGAGCGCCGCGGTACAGATCGAATCCGACGATCGGAACCGGGTGTGGTTCATCGGCGTGAATGCCAACGACGCGTTCACCACGATCTTGTATGGGCTGGATGTCTTCGACACGCCCGCCGCCGAACTTTTCGATGCCATCGCACAGCGCGAGGCGCGCAAGCCCGCGCACATCGATCTGTCGGAGTACACCTTCCGAGAACAGATCGTTGCGCTATGGGAAGCCGACGAACAGTACGATGTCCTCGG
This sequence comes from uncultured Burkholderiaceae bacterium, assembly GCA_964448945.1. Lineage (GTDB taxonomy): Bacteria > Pseudomonadota > Gammaproteobacteria > Burkholderiales > Burkholderiaceae_E > CAXBRX01. The sequence goes on along the minus strand of CAYUYC010000004.1, from coordinate 17,842 downwards.
CCATCATCGGCGGCCGATCTGGGCGCAGGTGGCGATCGGCAACGCGGATTATCTTCGTGCTTGCGACGCCATCCTTCGGCCGTTTGCCGACTGACCAACGATCGCGGGAGTCATCCATGAAAGGCATCACCTTCGTCGCCATGCTGTTCGTCGCCATGCTGTGCTGCCTGTTGCTGGGCGGCATGGCGCTGTACGAACACATCGAATTCGCGATGGGCGGGAAAACCGGCGTGATGGTCAGCGATGATCCGCTGGTCCAGAAGGCCGCCAAGGCCAACCAACTCGATGCCATCCGCGTGAGCGTCAAGTACCTCACCGCAGACGGCGAGACCCCCGTGCCCGACAAGACCGTCCGCGGCCAGATCATCAAACGCCTCGCCGACGGGCAACGCATTCCGGTGGCCTTCATGCCCGGCAATCCGTACCGGGTGCGCTACGACAACGAGCCGCTGCCCAATCCGTGGGGCTGGTTGGCGGGAGCGGTCGTCATGCTGGCGACCGCGCTGTATGCCAAGCGTCTACTGGTTCGGGAGGCGACATGACCTCGGCCTTGCTCATCATCGATGTGCAAAACCTCTTGTGCATCGGCCAATGGGCGGCGCATGACATCGACAACGTCATTCGTCGCATCAACGCCGTGGCAGAAAAAGCGCGCGCCGCGGGCGCGCCGGTCGTGGTCATCCAGCACGAAGAAGCCAACGGCCCGCTGCAATACGGATCCGCGGGCTGGCAACTCGCGCAGAGTCTGCAAGTGCGCGCCGACGATCTGCGCCTGCGCAAGACGGCGTCCGATTCCTTTCACAAGACCGATCTGCATGCGCTGCTCCAGGCGCGCGGCGTCGATCAATTGATCGTCTGCGGTCTGCAAAGCGACTTCTGCGTCGACACCACGGTGCGCCGTGCGCTGGCCTTGGGCTACGCGGTCACGCTCGTATCGGATGCGCATTCGACGCTGAACAACGGCGTGCTCACCGCCGAACAGATCATCGCGCATCACAACGTCACGTTGGCAAACCTCGACAGTTTCGGCCCGCGGGTGACGATGGTGACGGCTGAGCAGTTGCGTATCGTTTCGTGATGCCCGGCGTCGAGCTTCGCGTCGAGACGTCTTCGCCTCTGTGCGAGCATCGCCCAGTGTTGCGACCTTTCCCCAATGTGAACGCCGACGGATCGGTCGACATCGCCATCGATCCGGCCGAGGCCGCTGGCGGCGCGTTGATGTCCTTGCGCCCTGGCGGCAACGACGTGGCTTATCACTACCACGCCGACGAAGTGCTGGCGGCATGTACGCCCTTGCCCGCGCGGTTGTTGTTGGGTTTCGCGGTACAAACCAAGCGCGACCGACTCAACGGCGCGATTGCACAGGCGCTGCTCTATCTGCTGCTCGCGACTTTCCCTGCACTGTTGGTCGGGGCATTCCGGCGCAACATCACCGACTCACGGTCGTTTGCGCTGGGCGCACTCGTGGTGATGGTGGTCGCAGCAATGGCATGGGCCTTCACGCGCGAGATGCTTGCCCCCGGCAAGGTGTGGGAGCGCACGCAATGGATCGATTTCGAACGGCGCGTCTGGTGTGCGCGCAAGAGCCACCCCGACGGGAGTCTGCAGACAGAGTACGCGATCGTGCCGCTCGATGAACTCGTGCTGGTGTGCTTCGTCGCGTACTGGGAGCAAGGGCAATCCTTCGACGTCGGGCTGTGCAAGAGGACCGAAATCAAAGGGCGCGATTTCAACGATCCGCACTATCTCAATCGTGTGCATACCTCCGACACGCAACCCGAAGCACATGCCTTTGCCTGCGCACTTGCGGCGCGATGGGGCCTCGAGTGTTGGCAGCTCACGGGCGGAATGACGCCGCAAAAACGGCGTCTGGCGTAAAGAAGGCATCGGCATAGCGCTTGCGCGCTATCGCCTCGCCGTCGAACCCGCACTCGCGCCACACAGGTGCACGCCGGTTGCTATGCTCGATTTGCCGAGGTCCGCCATCCGGCCCGATGCCTCGGCGTCATCGCCTTGGTCTTTGCTCATGAATGGCAACTTCTTGAACTGCGCCGCACGTCGCCGGCGCCATGCCTGGTTGGCGGCGGTACTCAGCATCGCTGCGGTCGCCCCCGCAGCAGCCCATGCACCCGCCGCACCCGCGGCCGACGCTGACACCCCCACCGAAGAGACGCTCGCCGAGCAGGCCCATGCCGACGGGGTGTTGATCGGCTTCGCGGCGTTGTGCGAAGTGCCGATCGACGAGCTCAACACCCTGATGGACAAGCGCATCAAGGCCGTGGGCAAGATCGCCGATGCGCAAGTCAAGACCTATACGCCCGAGAAATACCGCAGCGACTTCGACGAAGGCGTCGAGACCGCGCGCGTCTTCAGCCTGGGCGTCACCAAAGGCTCGCCCGACTACGCGCGCAATTGCGCCGAAGTCCGCGACAAGGTGCGCGCAGAGATCGCGCGCTGAACCAGACCGCCGCTTACCCTCCGAGGCCTCACCCATGTTCGACAAACTCCGCTCGCTGATCGGCGGCAACCCCCAGGCAACGCCTGACGAACCGCCAGCCGCGCCCGACGATGAAGTGCTGGTCAATGTCTACGCTACCTGCGCCGATGTGCCTGCGCCCCTGTTTACGCACCATCTGAATGGCCGGCGCGATCTTTCCGATCCCGAGTTGCCTGGCCATCTCAACGGCTTCATCGGGTATGTCATCAGCCGTGGCGACGGGAAGATGTCCTACGGCAAGTACCATGTGATGCGGCATTTGCAGCGCACCCGACAGCATTGGAGTCTGGTCGTCGGCGAGCGCGATCTGCCCGCGGTGTCGGAATGGGCGGTGCGTGCCAATGCCTTGCTGTTTCTGCCCGATGCGCATGTGCGCGATCCGCGTTGGCGGGTGCTGGTGGCGTCCGACGACGGCAGCGGCGATCCGCAAGCGCAAGTGCCGTATCCGCCGCAAGCGCTGGAGCGCAAGGCCCGCACCGACGCGCGCTTGGCAGCGATGGGCGTGCCGGTGCCCGCGCATCTGCCGCCCGTGATCTCGGAGCCCGAGGTGCAATGGCGCACGCCCGCGGAAGTGGTCGGTCGCGCGCTCGCCCTGTTCGTCGTTGCCGTGCGCGCCGAGTCCTTGGCCGAGCATGAGCCGGTCGAAATCGACGCGTTGCGCGAGCACTGTCCCGAGGCGTTCGCATATCTGAGTCCGAAGGAAGCCGCGTTCTTGCAGACGGCGGAACCGGAGGCATCGGAAGTCGTGCAGATGACCTGGCGCTACGAAGCGCTGAACCTGTTGCAATGGGCGCTGGGCCTGACCGAGGCACTGCCCGATCCGACCGCGGTCTGCGACGTGCCGCTCGCGGTGCGCACCATCGATCGCTGCATGTCGTTGGGCGCCGCGGCGCGCCTGCGTGCGCCCGCCGAGCTGCTCGACGCACTCGATCTGCATTACCGGCTGCATTGGCGCGTGCGCCAATCGGAGATGGACGGCAAGGAACTGCCCGCCGGGTTGATGCCTGGCGTCATCCTCGAACGCCATTACGCGCTCAATTGGCTGGTGCAGTTCGAGAACGCCGATTGGGACGACGTGGATACGCCGACCTGAACCTCTGCCCCATGACGGCGAAGACCATGCCGCTCGACCCCGCCACACTCACCGCCCAGCTGCACGCAGCGATCGATCGCTACCTCGCCTGTCTGCATCAAGAGCGCGCGGCGCCGCCCCCGCGCGAAGACGGGCCGCAACTCGACGAACTCGTCGGCTGGCTGCAGCAACTCAAGACCGCGGTCGATCCGCGCGATCGCGATGGCTTGCTCAGTGCCTACGCCAAGATCCGGCGCGCAATCGACGACGGTGCCTTCGATACGCTGCAGCCCACGCGCGCCTACGTCGCCTTCGATCGCGCGTGGATACGCTGGGAGCGGCTGGTGCTGTACTCCGTCGATGCGTGATGTCCCGTCTTCGTGGGGATGGGCGACGAAGTGCGAGAACCTTATGATGAACCTTCACTTCACAGAGGCATCCGCATGATCAACCAACAAGAAGCCGTTCAGTGCGCTGAGCAATTGCTGCATGAAGAAGCGCGGCGTTCAGGCGCGCGACGCAATCGTTGGGCGGAATTTCTGGTGGGCGATCTGCATTTCCAAGAACTCGCGCCGTACACGCCGATCGAGCGATTGAAGATCGTCCGCATGGCGCGTGCACGCGCTGATCGACAATGGCCGGTGATTGCCGTCTGGATGGTGTTCATCGCGGCGCTTGTTTTTTTGCCTCGCGTGCTTTCAAGCGCTTATCTCGATTGGCAAGCCAACGCGCTGATCTGCGGACTGGGCGGACTGATGGGTGGTTGGGTGCGCAAGCGGCAGTTGCATCGTGCGGTGATTGCCGTCTGCGAGGAAACTCGCCCTAGGTGATCAATCGCGGCGACGCGAAGACGTCGTATGGTAATCACCACCTGATGTGCTCTTTGCTGCGCATTCGATGTCATCGGATCCGCGGGTTCGTGCGTTGACCGCGCACCCATCCATGTCCGGCTGGGTCATCCCACACTCCCCACAAGAAAGCGATCCAGATGAATGTCGTCGCAAAGCGGCTGCGCCAAGGGCTAGGCCTTGCAATGTTGTCGTGGGCCTGCGCCGGGTCGGCGCTGGCCGCACCCTTGACCGAAGATGTGCCGGCGCTCAAGCGCGCGTTCGTCGCGCTGCTCGCGGGCAAGTACGCCAGCAAGGCCTGCTCGCCCATCCCGGGCGATGGCGAGCCCTCGCGTCCCGGCACTGTGCTGATCGCGGACGACGGCAGCTTGAGGACCGGTCCGGTCGTCTTGTCGATGTTCGATCCGCAAGGCGAGTTCGCGCTGTCCAAGAAGTACGGTACCGGCGGTGTGAGCGCCGCGGCGCAAGGGTTCAACTACCAGTTCTTCGCGGGCGGGCGCATGTTCGACGTGACCGACGACGGCAACGGCGGCGATGCCTTCGTCGAGACCGGGTTCAGCGGCGACACCCGCAATGTGCAATCCGACGGTGTCAGTTGTGCATCCACCGATTTTCGCAGCGCGCGCGTGGTTCGGGCCGGCACGGCCTTGCACGATTTCATGACCGCATCGTTCACGACCGAGGGCCAGACCGTGACCGGCATGTGTCGCCCGGCGCGCATGCCCAAGGGCAAGAAACTCGCTGATGTGCTGCGGCCCGCGAGCTTCAGCATGACCACCGCCGGCGTGACGGTGAACGGGCGTACCCTGCGCTTTGACGATGCCGACAATCCCGTGGTCGAAGCCGGGATCGGCAGCCGGTTCAGCGACGGCACGCTCAACGGCGGCTTCGAGTGGAAAGACGGCAGCCATGTGCACTTCGAGCGCTTCATGGGTGCCGGTGGGCGCTTTGGCGTGTTTGCATTCGGCTACGTGGCCAACGGCAACAAGGAAGATTTTCATTGCATGGTGCGTTAGGCCGGTCGTCGTTCATCACGATGGAGGCGTCGATGCGTGTATTGCTGATCCAACCGCCGAGCAATGATCCGCTGACCGACCGCATCTTCATGTTCGAGCCGCTCGCGCTCGAATACCTGGGCGCAGGGCTCCAACACGACGGCCATGAGGTGCGCGTGCTCGATGCGCGCATCGAGCCCGACATCGAAAGCGCCTTCCGTGCGATGGCGCCGCAGGTGGTGGGCCTGACCGCTTTCACCAGCCAGGTCAACATCGCCAAGCGCATCGCCTTGCGCCTCAAGGCGCTGGACCCCAAGGTGTTCATCGTGGTCGGCGGGCATCACGCCACGGTCGCTGCCGAGGACTTCAATGTGCCTGCCATCGATGCGGTGGTGATCGGCGAAGGCGTGATCGCGCTGTGCGAGATCGTTCGCGCCTTGTCCGCGCGTACCGCACTCGACGCGATCGAAGGCGTGGCCTTGCCCGACCCGAACGGCATGCGGTTCGCACCGCCGCGCCGGTATACCGATCTGAACCGGTTGCCCATGCCCGATCGCAGCCTGACGGTCGCACACCGGGCCCGCTATTTCAGCGAATGGTTCAAGCCGCTCGCCTCGGTGCGCACCTCGCTGGGCTGCACCGCGCGCTGCGACTTCTGTTCGTTGTGGTCGATCACCGGCGGCAAATACCTGCGCCGCGATCCGCAATCGGTGGTCGAAGAACTCAAGACCGTGCCCGAGCCGAATGTCTTCTTTTGCGACGACGAATCGATGTGCGACGTTAAGCGCATGGACCGCCTGGCCGATCTGATCGAAGCCGCCGGCATCCGCAAGAACTACTTCCTTTACGGTCGCGTCGACACCATCGTCAAACACCCGGACTTGTTCGCCAAATGGGCCAGGATCGGGCTCGCGCAGGTCTTCGTCGGCATGGAGGATTATTCCGACGCGCGCCTGGCGGCCATGCACAAAGGCATCGATTCGGCGCAACAAGCGCAGGCGGTCAGGATCCTCGACGACCTCGGCATCATGATGTACGCCTCCTACATGGTGGACCCGGCCTACACCCGCGAGGATTTCCGGCGACTGCTGGCCTACGTCCGACGCATGAAGCACAAGTACGCGACCTTCACGGTGATGACCCCGTTGCCGGGCACCCGCCTGCATGCCGAGCGCAAGGCGCAATTGCTGAGCACCAAGCCCGAGCTGTACGACATGGTCCATGCGCTCTTGCCGACCACGCTTCCGCTGCGCGAGTTCTATGCCGAATACGCGCGTTTGTGGACCCGCGCCGTGCCTTTGCATCGTGTGCTGCTCACGCTGGCACGCTTTGGTTTGCGCGGCATGCTGCTGCGCGTGCGTTTGCTCGGCCGCTTCCTCCAGCGCGTGAAAGCGGCACCGATGGACTATTGAGCGGTGTGCATCGCCGCCGCCGGGGCGCGCGCTCTTGCACAATGCGGGCTTTCGCACTTCAGCCCAAAGCCAACCTCATGCTCCCAATCGCATTGCTGTGCGCCAGTGCCGCCATCATTCTCGTGCTTGGTCTTGCACATCTCGGCTTCACCTTCCTGGGCCGGCATTTCATTCCGCGCGATCCCGAGTTGCGCGCACGCATGGAAGCGGTATCACCCAACATCACGCATGAGACCTCGATGTGGAAGGCATGGATCGGCTTCAACGCCAGTCACAGCCTCGGCGCAATCGTGTTCGGCGCGGTCTACATCGATCTCGCGCTGGCGCACGGCGCCTTGCTGTTGCACTCGGTGTTCCTGCTCGCGCTCGGCATGGCGAGCTTGATCGGCTATGTCGTCCTCGCCAAACGGTTCTGGTTCAGCGCACCCTTGCGCGGCATCGGGCTGGCCGCCTTGCTGTTTGCGCTCGGCATCGCGAGCGCCTTGTTCCAATCCGCCTGAGCCGCTTCATTCATCCAGTCATGCGCGACATCCGCCAGCAAGAAAACGAGGACCGCGGTCTTTGGTGCTATTACGACGAAGACAATCCGCGCGAGTGGTCGTTGTGGCGCGAGTCCGACGACACCCAGCTCACGCCGTGGATGGACCTCGGTCCCGACGGGATGATCTGGGCGGTCTGGGACCAAGGCGATGAACTCGTCGTGGTGCTCGAGCAGCGCGACGACGCGGCCACACCGCCGGTGTTGCGCCAGGCGCTCATGCATCTGCCCTCGGGCAAGCGCACCGACTTCGTATTCGCGGGCGATCGGCCGGGCGAATCCGAGATCGGCGTCGAACGCGTGCACATGGGCAACGACGCCTTGTTGCTGCTGGCCTTCCCCGCGGAATACGCGGTCGGGTCCGGCGTGCTCGGCGCCGCGCTGTACGACCAATCGCTGCGCGAACTGATCGGTCCGTGCATCGCGTGGATCAACCCGTGCGGCGCGCGGCACGAGCTGGTCGCGGTCGCGTTGCGCCAGCCCGATGTACAGACGGTGCGCTACGGCGTCTTCGATTACGTCAACGCGCGCTATGTCGTGCCCGCGGAGTACGCCGAGGTGTTCGAGCATCGCGGGCGCTGGATGTGCAACACCCCCGACGGGCGCAGCCAGGTGCGTGCGGCCTCGGGCGAGATCGTGCACGAACACGGCCACACCCTGCATCGAAGCGCCGATACCGACGGCTCGCTGTACGCCGAGCGCGACGGGCGCTGGGGCCGTGCCGACGAAGAAGGCCGCATCGTCGTCGAGCCCTATGCCCCGAGCTGGGAAGCGCTCGCCGCGGAGATCAAGCGCTTCGAGCGTCTGGACTTGACCAAGGCGGCCACCCCCGCGCTATGCCTGGACGACGATACGCTGCGCGCCCTGATCGATGCGACCGGCGACGAGGGCTTTTGCGTCAAGTACGAAGGCGTCGAGATCGACGGCTACGGCGGCGATGGCATGCTCGACGTGGCCTGGGCCGAACTGCCGGGCGAGGTGCGCGCGGTGCTGCTCGAAGACCGCTACGGCGAGTTGCGCCTGCTCGTGCTGGCGGCGTCCTGGCACGCCTTGCCGGCGGGCAGTGTGCTCAAACTCACAGGCAAGGCGCGCGCCGGCACGGTTGCCGAAGGTGGCGACGAAGACGCGTTCTTGCAGACCGTGTTCGCGCAATCGATCGAGATGGATGGCTGGTGACGAGGCGTCGCATGGCGCATGCTGCACACAACCTGGTTGAAGGACTGAAGACATGAATCCCGTCACCCCCGCGCAGACGCCGCGCTCGACCTTCGTCTCCGCTTTGGCGTGGAGCGTCATCGTCCCGGCGGTCTTCATGATCGTCGCCGCGCTGTTGCAAGTGCTCATCGCCAGCGTCGTGCAACCCGCCGATCTCACGCTCGCGCTCGGCGCCGATGCCGAACGCATACCGCCGATGTTTCGGTTCATGTTCGCGCACCTGCAGGCCATCGCCTGGGGGTTCTTCCTGTTTTCAGTGGCGACGCTGGCCAGCGCGATCGGGCTGCTGATGCGCAAGCCCTGGGGCTGGTGGTCGATGATCGCGCTGCTGGTACTCAGCATCGGACTGAACTTCGCCAGCCTGATGCTGGAGAGTTCCACCCTGTCGTCCATGCAAACCCTGGCGGCGGACTTGCCGCCCGAGTTGCAGGCCGGCGTCGCGCAGATCGGCACGGCGGTGAGCGTGCTGACCAAGCTGCTCGTCGTCGCGTTCTCGGTCTTGTTTGCCTGGTTCATCTATCGCCTGACCCGCCCGGCCATACGCGCCGAGTTCCGCGGCTGACATGGATTTGAGGACGCTCGCCCCATGCATGCTGACCGTGCCGCCCGGCACCGAGGTCGTGCTCGAAGAATCCGCGCGCGTGGGCCGTGCGGTCGGCGGCATCGACCGGGTCGATCTCTTCCTGCGCATGAAGCTGCGCTCGGATGTCAGCGGTGAGCCCTTGCTGCACGCCCTGGTGAGCGCGCCGCGAGACGGCAGCGCGCCGAGCGCCAAGAAGGTCTCGCGCGGCATGCGCGACCGCAGCTTCACCCGGCGCGAGCAGCAATACCTCGACGCCATGGTGGCCTGGGCCGCGCGCCTGCTGCCCGATGCGCCGCGCA
>CAYUYC010000004.1:0-8373 GCA_964448945.1 uncultured Burkholderiaceae bacterium | reverse complement strand
GCCGGCCTGGCGCGCCCACATCGAGCATGTGCTGCGCCAAGTCATCGGCGGCAGCGACGCCTGCGTGCGGACTTGCTTCGACGGACAGGAAGACCTGCTCGCCGAAGCCAGCGCCAGCGACCGTGCGGCAGCGATGTGCGAAGTGATGCGTGACGCCGGCTGCCTGTTGCAGATCGACTGGCAAGACGACGAGGATCTGGTGGACGCCTTCGCCACGCTGCTCGAGCGCGCGGGGGTGGCGAGCGCGTTGCGCGAACAAGTCAGCGACGACGGCGAAGCCGAGGTCAGCACCGTGATCGATGCGATCGCCGCGCAGCTCGCGACCACCGGCCTGCAGGTGATCGAACTCGACAGCGGCATGGATGCGCACTTCTTCATCATCGTGCGCACGGCCGAGGTCGACGCAATGCGCAAGGCGCTCAAGGCTTTGCGCGTCAAGACCAAGTTGCGCGGCTGAAGCGGCCGCACCGTTCAAGAAAGCGAAACTGCGATGAAGCGTCTTTGGTGGTCGTTCTGGTGGATGTTCGGTTTGTGCGCGGGCGCCATCGCCGCGCCGGTCACGCCCGCCGAGCGCAAGGAGATCCTCGATGCCGCGCGTCCCGCGGCCGAACAGCTCGCAGGCCAGCCGGTCAAGTTCAAGATCGACCGGCTCAACGTCGACAGCAACTGGGCGGTGATCTACGGCGAACTCGTCAACGCCAGCGGCGGCCCCATCGATTGGGAGAAGGCGCGCCTGTGCGACGCCGACCTCGACAAGTCCTTGTGGATCGTGCTCGCCAAGACCGATGCGCGCTGGCGCGTCGCGCAGATCGACATCTGTTCGCCCGAACCGCCGTATTGGTACATCCGTCATTTCGACTGGCCTTGCGGCGTGTATGCGGGGTTCGACGATGGGGAGCAAGCGTTGGAGCAGCAATGTCGCGCGGCCGAGAAGGATCGCGCAGCCAACCGATGATCGTGCACACTTCGCGCATACAGAATCGCGAAAGGACATCGTGATGAGCCGTTCCTTCCTCACCGGCGCCGTGGCCGGCGCAGCCCTCCTCGGCGCGGCGCTGTTGCTCAATCCATCGGCCGAGCGCCATCGCGACAAGATCAAGACCGAACTCGCCGAGCGCAGCCAACTCAATCAAGCGTTGGGTGTGGGCGCGTGGACGGCCTTCGTCTCCAACTACCATACGCTCGGCGTTGCGTCGTACACCACGGCGGGCGACAAGACCTTGTCGGTGGGCGTGCTCGGGATGGTGTTCGTATTGGACTGAGGTCACGCGGGGGGGGCATATGCGTTTCGACGGCACCTTGATTCGATGGAACGACGAACGTGGATTCGGCTTCATCCGCGCGGTATCCAGCGATCAGGAAATCTTCGTGCATGTCAGCGCGTTCGCGCGCGACGAGCGCCGGCCGACCGTGGGCGAAGCCTTGTCGTTCGAAGTGGAGGCCGGCCCCGACGGCAAGAAGCGTGCAGTGCGCGTGACGCGGTCCGGCCAGACATCGACGGCCATCCCCAAGCGCGTCGCGCGGTCGGACGAACGTCCTGCGCGACAACGACCCACACCGCGCGGCGGCGTTGTGTCGCGTGCTTTTGTCATCGCGCTGCTGGCCGGCGCTGGCGTGTTTGGGGCGCGCATGTTTTTGTCCGACGCATCGGTTGGCGCGCCGACCGACGCGTCAACCGATGCGCCGACGGTGCAAGCGGCGCCGAGCGCGCCGTCACCGGAAACGCTATTTCGTTGCGATGGCCGCACCCGCTGTTCCCAAATGACTTCATGCAACGAGGCCAAGTACTTTTTGCAGCATTGCCCGGGTGTGCAGATGGACGGCAACCACGATGGCGTTCCGTGCGAGCAGCAATGGTGTACGTCGGGCTGGTGAACAGGAAGCCGCGATGGACGTGACGAACGAAGACATCCTTGAAGGCGGTTGCGATTGCGGGTATGTGCGCTATCGCATGCTGGGCGCGCCCTTGTTCGTGCATTGCTGTCATTGCCGGTGGTGCCAGCGCGAGTCGGGCGCTTCGTTTGCGCTCAACGCGATGATCGAATCCGACCGGGTCGAAGCGCCGGCCGGCATGCCCGAGATCGTCGACACCCCGTCGGCGAGCGGGTATGGACAACAGATCGCGCGCTGCCCGCGCTGCAAGATCGCGCTGTGGAGCCATTACGCGGGCGCGGGGCCCTGGCTCGCCTTCGTGCGCGTGGGCACGCTCGACGACCCCGACCGCATGCCGCCCGACATCCATATCTTCACCGCGAGCAAGCAACCTTGGGTCGTGATCCCGCCCGGCATGCCCAGCGTGCCCGAGTATTACGAGCGCGAGCATTACTGGCCTGCCGCCAGCCTGGCGCGGCGCCAGCGTTTGCTGCCGCAGATCGAGGCGTACCAGGCCGAACTACAAGCCGCACGCGCGCGATCCGACAAATAGCGCGGTGAAACACCGCTGTTCTTTTTTCATCAATTGCGCTCGATTCCCAAGAGACTTGCGAAGCCCGTCTTTGCGGGCCGCGGCCGCAGGCTGGCCGTTGCGACAACAAGAGCAAGAAGGAATCGAGATGTTCCCGTTTTCATTGAACCTGTCGTTCGGCCGGTCGATCAGCCATCGCATGCTCATCGTGCTCGGCACCGTGCTTGCGCTCACGCTCGCCGGTACCGGCATCGGCGTATGGGCGCTGACGCGCATCCAGCAACACACCAAGGCCATCGTCGAGTCGGCGGTGGCCACCGAGCGTCATGCCTCCGACTGGCATCGGTTGATCAGTGCGGGCGTATTGCGCACCACCTCGATCGCGATCAGCAGCGATGGCGCGCTCGCCGATTTCTTTGCGGCCGATACCGCCGAATCGTCGCGCCAATCGTCGGCCTTGCAGAAGTCGCTCGCCGGCATGATGCAGACGCTCGAGGAAAAGAAGATCTACGACGACATCGGTGCGCGCCGTGCCAGCTATGTGCAGGCGCGTGACCACATCATCGCCGCGCGCAAGGCGGGCGACGGCGCGTTGGTCAAGTCCTTGTATGCCGATGAATTCAGGCCCGCGGCCGATGCCTATCTGGGCGAGCTCAGGCATTTGCTCGATTTCCAGCGCGGCGAGATCGACAGCTTGTCGGCCGAACTGGTCAAGCTCAACGAGCGCGCGCGCATGGGCCTGATCGCCTTCGCGCTCGCCGCGGTCGGGCTGGGCATGGTGTTGTCGTATTGGCTGGCCAACAGCATCACGCGGCCGATCCGGCAGGCGGCGCAGGCGGCCGACGCGATCGCGCGTTTCGATCTCAGCAGCCGGGTCAGCGGACACGATCGCGACGAGGCCGGACGCCTGCTGCAATCGCTTGCGCGCATGCAGGACGCCTTGAGCCAATTGGTCGATCAAGTCCGCGGCGCGACCCAGAACGTGACCACGGCGAGCGAGGAAATCGCCACCGGCAATCATGATCTCAGTCATCGCACCGAGCAGACCGCGTCGAGCCTGCAGCAGACCGCGGCCTCGATGACGCAACTCACCGGCACCGTCAAACAAACCGCCGATGCGGCGCGGTCGGCCAATCAACTCGCGGTCTCGGCCTCGGGCGCGGCCAGCAAGGGCGGCGCGGTGGTGTCGCAAGTGGTGGCGACGATGGGCGAGATCAACGCCAGTTCCAAGCGCATCGCCGACATCATCGGCGTGATCGACGGCATCGCGTTTCAGACCAACATCCTCGCGCTCAACGCCGCGGTCGAAGCCGCGCGCGCCGGTGAGCAAGGCCGCGGTTTCGCGGTCGTGGCGAGCGAAGTGCGTTCGCTGGCCGGACGCAGCGCCGCCGCGGCCAAGGAGATCAAGCAACTCATCGTCGACAGCGTCGATCGCGTCGAGGCCGGCACGCGGCTGGTCGAAGACGCGGGCACGAGCATGGGCGAGATCGTCGACAGCGTGCAGCGGGTGACGGCCATCATCGGCGAGATCAGCACCGCGGCGAACGAGCAAAGCGACGGCATCGGCAGCGTCGGGCAGGCGGTCGCCCATCTCGACGAAATGACGCAGCAGAACGCCGCCCTGGTCGAACAATCGGCCGCCGCCGCGGCATCGCTGCACGAGCAGGCCGGACGTCTGGCGCAAGCCGTCGGCGTCTTCAAGCTGCAATCGGCACCGGGCATGCGCGTCTGATCGCGGCGCGGCATGGCGCGCGCTGTGCTGGCGGGTGCGGCGCGCGCTGTGCATGGACACCCATGCGCGCGCCCCGTATCCTGCGCCGCTTCTTCACGGTGGGGCACCCGCCATGTCCTTGCGCCAGGACTTCTCCGTTTCCGCCTTGATCGCCGGTTTCGTCACCGTGCTCGTGGGCTTCACGAGTTCGGCGGTCATCGTTTTTCAGGCTGCCAATACCCTGGGCGCCACGCGCGCCGAGATCGCCTCATGGATGTGGGCGCTGGGCCTGGGCATGGGCCTGACCTGCATCGTGCTGTCCTTGCGCTACAAGGTGCCGGTGGTCACGGCCTGGTCCACACCCGGCGCGGCCATGCTCATCACCAGCGCCAGCGGTGTGGCCATGCCCGATGCGATCGGCGCTTTCTTGTTGTGCGGCCTGCTGATCGCGGTCGCGGGTTTCTCGGGCTGGTTCGAGCGTGCGATGAGCCGCATTCCGGTATCGCTCGCGTCGGCCATGCTCGCGGGCGTGTTGTTGCGCTTCGGGCTCGATGTCTTCGTCGCGATGAAGACGCAATTCGGGCTCGCGTTCGCGATGTTCATCGCTTACTTGTTGGCGCGCCGTTGGCAGCCGCGCTATGCGGTCATCCTCGCGCTCGCGCTCGGGATTGCGATCGCCGCCGCGCAAGGCCTGCTGCATCTGGGCGAAGTGAGGCTCGAACTCGCGGTGCCGGTCTTCATCACGCCGCATTGGTCGACGCCCGCGATGATCGGCGTGGCGCTGCCTTTGTTCATCGTCACCATGGCCTCGCAGAATGTGCCGGGCGTCGCGGTCATCCGCGCTTCGGGCTATCACCATGTGCCGGTCTCGCCCTTGATCGGCTGGACCGGCGCGGCCACTGTCGTGCTGGCGCCGTTCGGCGCGTATGCGCTCAATCTCGCGGCGATCACCGCGGCGATCTGCATGGGGCGCGAAGCGCATGAAGACCCGGCGCGCCGGTATGTCGCTTCGGTCGCGGCGGGCGGCTTTTATCTGTTGATCGGTTTGTTCGGTGCGACGGTGGGCGCGGTGTTCGCCGCGTTTCCGAAAGAACTCGTGCTCGCGATCGCGGGCCTGGCCTTGCTCGGCACCATCGGCAACGGGCTGGCCGCGGCGCTGGCCAACGAGCGCGAGCGCGAAAGCGCGCTGGTCACCTTTCTCGTCACCGCCTCGGGCGTGAGCCTGCTGGGCATCGGTTCGGCGTTCTGGGGTCTGGTGGCCGGGGTGCTGGCCTTGTTGATCCTGCGTGTGCGCAAGCCGGCGTGAACCACGCCGGCGCGCTCCGGCATCAGATCGCGTAGCCCAGCATCAGCGCCACGCCGGGGTCTTTCGACGGCCGGATGATCGAGTCCTGCAACAAGCGCGACACCGGGATGCGCAAGGCATTGGTATCGAACCAGGTGTCGTAGATCTTGTAGATCTCGCCGCTCACATACAGCGTGCCGATGGTGCGGTCGATCGCGGCGAGCAGGCGCTTGTCGCCCTTGCGGACCATGATGCCGTAGGGCTCGATCGACAGATAGGTCTGCGTGAGCTTGAAGTCGCCGCGATTGGGCTTGTTCGCGAGCAGGGCGGTCAGCAGGATGTCGTCGTGCGGAAAGGCATCGGCCTTGCCTTCTTCGACCGCCTTGAGCGCCTCGACGTTGTTCGGGTATTGCACCAGCTTCATCGACGGGATTTCGATGTCGTGCAATTGGGTGAACAATTTTTCCGAGGTCGTGCCCTTGCTCAGTGCCACGGTCTTGCCGG
Source organism: uncultured Burkholderiaceae bacterium (assembly GCA_964448945.1). Taxonomy (GTDB): domain Bacteria; phylum Pseudomonadota; class Gammaproteobacteria; order Burkholderiales; family Burkholderiaceae_E; genus CAXBRX01. The sequence continues at coordinate 2,469 of CAYUYC010000004.1, read as the reverse complement.
CCAGCGATTGCGGATCGGTGATGCCCGAATCCTTGCGCGACAGGATCTTCATGCCCGCGATGAAATAGCTGAGGCTGAAGTCGACCTTTTCTTGCCGCGCCTTGGTGTTGGTCGTCGCGCCGCATTCCATGTCCACGCTGCCGTCGAGCAGCTTGGGAATGCGCTCGGGCCCCGAGAGGGTCAGGTACTTGACCTTCAAGTCGGGCAGCTTGAGGTCCTGGCGCAATTGCTCGACCACGCGCAGGCACAAGTCCATCGCATAGCCGACCGGCTGCTTTTGTTCGTTGAGGAAGGAAAACGGGCGCGCGACTTCGCGGTTGCCGATGGTGATGGTCTTGGTCTGCCGGATCTTGTCGATTGTGTCGGTGGGTTGAGCGGCGGCAGTGCCGGCCGCGCAGGCGATGACCAGCGCGGCGAACCCGTACTTCGTCAGCTTCATGAACATCTGCTCCAGAGGAATGTGGACAGGTTGGTCTATGCCAACTCGATACACCGCTGCGGCGATCGGCTCAAGCCGTTTGTGCCCCAGCGATCAACGCAAGAATAGCCGAGCCGTAGCGATCGAGCTTTTTCTCGCCCACGCCTGAGATCGCCCCGAGCTCGAATGCATCGCGCGGGCGCAGTTGTGCGATCGCACGCAGCGTGCCGTCATGAAAGACCACATAGGCCGGCACGCCATGTTCCTTGGCGGTCTGCCCACGCCAGGCGCGCAAGGCGTCGAACAAGGCCTCCTCGGGGCCGGCCGCCACGCCTTGCTGCGCTGCGCCCGCGCCGCCCTTGCGCGACTTGCGCCGGGTCTTGGCCTCGGTCGCTTCGCGCAGCCAGATCGCGCGTTCGCCCTTGAGCACCGCGCGGCTCGCTTCGGTCAGGCGCAGCACGTTGTAGCGCGCGTAATCGACATCGATCAGATGCAAGGCCACGAGCTGGCGCAGCAAGGTGCGCCATTGCTGTTCGGTCAATTCGGCGCCGATGCCGAAAGTGCTCAGAGATTCGTGGCCGAACTTCGCCACCTTCTCGGTCGCCTTGCCGCGCAGCACATCGATGATGTGGGTCGCGGCAAAGCCGAAGCCGGTCTTTTGCTCGCAGCGATAGATGCACGAGAGCAGCTTGCGCGCGGCCTCGGTCGCGTCGATGAGCGCCGGCGGGTTCAGACAGTTGTCGCAATTGCCGCAAGGCGTCGAGGCTTCACCGAAATAGGCGAGCAGGCGCACGCGCCGGCAATCGCCGGCCTCGGCCAGTGCGAGCATCGCGTCGAGCTTGGCGGTGGACAAGCGCTTGTAGGTCTCGTCGGCCTCCGAGGTCTCGATGAAGCGGCGCTGTTGCACCACGTCCGCGAGGCCATAGGTCATCCAGGCCTCCGCAGGCAGACCGTCGCGTCCCGCGCGCCCGGTCTCCTGGAAATAACCTTCGACGCTCTTGGGCATGTCCACATGCGCGACGAAGCGCACATCGGGCTTGTCGATGCCCATGCCGAAGGCGATGGTGGCCACCATCACCACGCCGTCTTCGGCCAGGAAGCGGCGTTGATGTTCGGCGCGCCGGCGCGCGTCCATGCCGGCGTGATACGGCAGGGCCTTGATGCCTTGCTCGGCCAACAGTTCCGCCACCTCTTCGACCGTATTGCGCGCCAGGCAATAGACCACGCCCGATTCGCCCGCATGCTCGTCGCGGATGAAGGCCAGCAATTGCGCACGCGCATCGCGTTTTTCGACGATGCGGTAACGGATGTTGGGCCGGTCGAAACTCGCGACATAGACCTCGGGGTCGAGCAAGAGCCGTTCGACGATCTCGCGGCGCGTCGGCACATCGGCGGTCGCGGTCAGCGCGATGCGCGGCACTTGCGGATAGCGCTCGCGCAAGAACGCGAGCTGGCCGTATTCGGGCCGGAAATCGTGCCCCCATTGCGAGACGCAATGCGCTTCGTCGATCGCAAACAGCGCGAGGGGCAGCGCATCGAGCAGGCGCTGGCCGCGCTCGGTCAGCAAGCGTTCGGGCGCGAGGTAGAGCAGATCGAGTTCGCCGCGCCGCGCGCGCGCTTCGACCGCAGCCGCGGTCTGCGCATCGAGGGTCGAATTCAGGAAGGCCGCGCGTACCCCGAGTTCATCGAGCGCCGCGACCTGGTCTTGCATCAGCGCGATGAGCGGCGAGATCACCACCGCCACGCCGTCGCGCATCAAGGCCGGGATCTGGTAGCACAGCGATTTGCCGCCGCCGGTGGGCATCAGCACCAGCGCATCGCGCCCGGCCAGCACCGTGTCGATCGCCTCGCGCTGCAGGCCGCGAAAGGCGTCGTAGCCCCAGAGGCGCTTGAGCAGATGGGCGGCGGATTCTTCGGTCTTCATCGTTGGTGATGCCTGGTTTCTCGTGGTGGGCGTCGTGTTTGTGCTGCGTCGTTCGTGCTGGGTGGTGCGGGGTCGTGCTTCGTGCTTCGCGCAAATGCGCGATGCTCCCTCCAGCACCCCGTCGTTG
>CAYUYC010000003.1:0-36024 GCA_964448945.1 uncultured Burkholderiaceae bacterium | reverse complement strand
ACGCCGCACTCAAGTCCGCTTTGCTTGCCCGACCGCAGATCGCGCAATACGCGCTGATCGGCATCCATTCGGGCGGCGCGTGGATTGCCGAGCGCCTCGCGGCCGATCTCGGCATTGCCGACATCGGCTTTCTCGACATCAGTTTTTATCGCGACGACTTCGAACGCATCGGCCTGCATCCGCAGGTCAAGCCGACCGCGATCCCGTTCGAGATCGACGGCCGTTCGATCGTGCTCGTGGACGACGTGTTGTTCACCGGGCGCACCATCCGCGCCGCGATGAACGCGCTGTTCGATTACGGCCGGCCCGAGCGCATCGACCTCGCGGTGCTGATCGACCGCATCACCGCGGGCGCGGCGCCGGACGAGAACACCACGCGCGAATTGCCGATCGCGCCGACCTTTGCGGGCGCCGCGGTCACGTTGCCGCGCAATGCCAATCTGGCCTTGTCGCGCGTCGACGAGCGTTTCCATCTCGCTGCCGAATTCCGCTGAACCCAATGCGCAATCCACAACTCAACGAGCAGGGCGAACTCAAGCACCTGCTGACCATCGAGGGTCTGCCTCGTCGCATCGTCGAGAACATCCTCGATACCGCCGCCTCCTTCGTGAGTGTGGGCGAGCGCGAGGTCAAGAAGGTGCCGCTGCTGCGCGGCAAGAGCATCTTCAATCTGTTCTTCGAGAACAGCACCCGCACCCGCACCACCTTCGAGATCGCGGCCAAGCGCCTGTCGGCCGACGTGATCAACCTGAACATCAACGCGAGCAGCACCAGCAAGGGCGAAAGCCTGCTTGACACCATCGCCAATCTGTCGGCGATGCAGGCCGACATGTTCGTGGTGCGCCATGCGTCGAGCGGCGCGCCCTATCTGATCGCCGAGCACACCGCGCCGCATGTGCATGTCATCAACGCCGGCGACGGGCGCCATGCGCATCCGACGCAAGGCCTGCTCGACATGTACACCATCCGCCATTACAAGAAGGCGTTCCACAACCTGACGGTGGCGATCGTCGGCGACATCCTGCACAGCCGGGTCGCGCGCTCCGACATCCATGCGCTGACCACCCTGGGCGTGCCCGAAGTGCGCGCGATCGGCCCGCGCACCTTGCTGCCCAATGGGCTCGAGCAGATGGGCGTGCAGGTCTATCACGACATGAACGCCGGTCTCAAAGGCGTGGATGTGATCATCATGCTGCGGCTGCAGAACGAGCGCATGCAAGGCGCGTTGCTGCCCTCGGCCGGCGAGTACTTCAAGAATTACGGACTGACCCCCGAGCGCCTCGCGCTCGCCAAGCCCGATGTCATCGTCATGCATCCGGGGCCGATGAACCGCGGCGTCGAAATCGACAGCGCGGTGGCCGACGGCGCGCATAGCGTGATCCTCAACCAGGTCACCTTCGGCATCGCGGTGCGCATGGCGGTGATGAGCATCGTGGCGGGGAATTGAGCATGAAGATCCTGATCCAGAACGGCCATGTGATCGACCCGGCGTCGGGCGTGGACGGCGTGGCCGATGTGGCGATCGCCGCCGGCAAGATCCTGAGCGTGGGCCGTGCGCCCGAAGGGTTCAGCGCCAACCGCATCATCGACGCGCACGGCCTGGTGGTCGCGCCCGGCCTGGTCGATTTGTCGGCCCGCCTGCGCGAGCCCGGCCTCGAATACAAGGCCACGCTCGAATCCGAACTCAAGGCCGCGCTGCACGGCGGCGTGACGAGCCTCGCTTGCCCGCCCGATACCGAGCCGGTGCTCGACGAGCCGGGCCTGGTCGAGATGCTGCGCTTTCGCGCCAAGAGCCTCGCGCAATCGCATGTGTATCCGCTCGGCGCGCTGACGCTGGGCCTCAAGGGCGACATCATCACCGAGATGAGCGAGCTCACACATGCCGGTTGCATCGGCTTCGGCCAGGCCGACGAGCCGATCACCAACACCCAGGTGCTGATGCGCGCGATGCAATACGCGCATACCTTTGGCTACACGGTCTGGCTGCGCCCGCAGGACGCCTGGCTGGGCAAGGGCGGGGTCGCGCATTCGGGGCCGGTCGCGGCGCGCCTGGGGCTGTCGGGCGTGTCGATCGGCGCCGAGGTGGTGGCGCTGCATACCATCTTCGAACTGGTGCGCATGACCGGCTGCCGCGTGCATCTGTGCCGCTTGTCGAGCGCGCGCGGCATCGATCTGGTCCGTGCGGCCAAGCAAGAAGGCCTGCCGGTCTCGGCCGACGTGAGCATCAATCACATCCACCTGACCGACGTGGACATCGGATATTTCGATCCGATGGCGCGGCTCATCCCGCCCTTGCGCGGCACGCGCGATCGCGATGCGATCAATGCGGGTCTGATCGACGGCACGATCGACGCGATCTGCTCCGATCATTGCCCGGTCGACGACGACGAAAAGCTCCTGCCCTTCGACGAAGCCAGCCCCGGCGCCACCGGCCTCGAGCTGTTGCTGCCGCTCGCGCTCAAATGGGCCGAGCGCAACGGACAGGCGGTGGGCCGCGCGCTCGCGCTGGTGACGAATGCGCCGGCGCGCATCCTCGGCATCGACGGCGGCACGCTCGCGCCCGGCGCGGTGGCCGATGTCTGCGTCTATGCGCCCGGTGAGGATTGGCAGGTGCAACCGGCAGCGTTGGCCAGCCAGGGCAAGAACACGCCCTTCCTCGGGTACGAAGTGCGCGGCGCGGTGCTGGCAACGCTGGTCGCCGGCCACGTCGCCTACGAACGCGCGCGGCACTGACGCGCGATGCGCGCACTTCGCATCGCCTGGCGTCTCGCGGCGCTGATCGTGCATGCCGCGGTCGGCGTGGCGATCCAACTGGTCGTGCAGCCCTTCGTGGGCGCGCACAAGCGCGACGGTTTTGCGCGCGGCTGGAGCCGCATCTGCCTGGCGCTGTGCGATGTGCGGCTCGAGGTGCGTGATGCTGCGGGCGCGCCTTACGATCCCGGCCTGCTGACGGGCGTTCTGCTGCTCGCCAACCATGTGTCCTGGCTCGACATCGTCGTCATGAACGCAATGCGCCCCTCACATTTCGTCGCAAAAAGCGAAATCCGTGCGTGGCCGGTCATCGGTATGCTCGCGCGCCGCAGCGGCACGATCTTCATCGAGCGCGGACGGCGCCACGCAGTGCATGACGTGATCCAGCAGATGGTGGCCAAGCTGCGCGCGGGCGAGGTGTGCTCGGTGTTCCCGGAAGGCACGACCAGCGATGGCAGCGCGGTGCTGCCGTTTCATGCCAACCTCATCGAGTCCGCGCTCGAGGCGCCCGCGCCCATCGTGCCGCTGACCCTGCGCTACCTCGACCGCGGCCGGCCGAGCGTGCGTGCGGCCTACGTGGGGGATGCGTCCTTGTTCGATTCGGTGGTCAATGTGCTCGGCGCGCCCGGGATGTGCGTGCAAGTCGTGGTGTCGCAGGCGCTGATGCCGCCGCACGCGGGCACGCGGCATGTGCTCGCGGGGGTGGCGCGGGAGCGGATCGAGTCCGCGTTGAAGGCGGCCGACGACCGATGAAGCCCCAAGTCGTCGATGCCCGCTTCGGGCAGCGCATCGAAGACGCTGCTTTGTATGCATCGCGCGCAGCCTTCGTCGCGGCCGCCGCCGCCTTGCCCATAGCCACGGCCGGCGCCACGGTGTCGATCGGCCTCGGGGTGATTTTCTGGATCGCGTCCGGCCGGGTGGCCGAGGCCTGGCGCATCGTGCGCACCGAACCCGTGGCCGCCGTAGCGATGTGCCTGCTCGCGCTGATGTGCCTGAGCGCGTTGTGGTCGCCCGCACCGGTCGAGCAGCAATGGGTCGCGATCGGGAAGTTCCGCAAGCTCCTCCTGATCCCGATCGTGGCGTCCTTGTTCGACGACCAGCGCTGGCGCATGCGGGTGCTGATCGCGGCCGCGGTCGCAGGCGGGCTGACGCTGGTGCTGTCCTATTTTTCCGGGCTGACCGGCTATCAATTCCCGGTGGCGTTGGCCTACCCGGTCAGTGGCGGCGTCGCGCCGCTCAATGCCACGGTGTTCAAACAGCATGTGACTCAGGGCTGGCTGATGAGTCTCTTTGCGTTCGGCTGCCTGTCGGCCGCGGCGTGCACGCGCGATCGGCGGCGTTGGCTCTGGGGCGCGGCCGGCGTGCTCGCGATCATCGACAACCTGGCATTCGTGCAAGGACGCACCGGGCATGTCGGGACGGTCGCGCTGGTGTTCCTGTGGAGCATCCTGCTGCTGGGTCGGCGCGGCGTGCTGCTGGCCGCCTTGGCCACAGCGATCGGTGCGGCGATCTTCGCCGTGGCCGGCGGCGCTTTCGTCGCACGCATCCATCAGACCGCAACCGAATTCGAGGCGTTGGAGCATGGCTCCACCAATTCCACGTCGGTCGCCTATCGCATGACCTTCTATCGCAACAGCGCGATTCTGGTCGGTCAGTCGCCGATCATCGGACACGGGCTGGGCAGCATGTCGACGGTGTATGCGCCGCTGACGGTCGGCAAGAAGGGCGTGGAGTCGGAGATCGCCGGCAATCCGCACAACGAATATCTGAACACTGCGATCCAGGCCGGGCTGGGGGCGACCCTGTTGTATGTCGCTGCGCTGGTGCTGTTGTTCAGGCGCGCGCGCGCAGTGCCGGGACTCGCCGGCTGGCTCGGTCAGGGTCTGGCCGTGCTGGTGCTCGTGAGCAGCCTGTTCAATTCGACCTTGTGGGACTTCAACGAAGGCAATGTCTTCGTGCTGTTCACCGGGTGGATCATTGCTTCGGCACGGGCGGTGAATCGCACCTGACCTGCCAGACGCGGCGCGCGGTCGGATCGCGGGTCAGTTCGACGGCGGTGAGGCTGCCGCCCCAGACGCAGCCGGTATCGGTCGCCACCAGGTTCGGTGCGAGCTTCAGACCCAAGGCGGCCCAATGCCCGAACACGATCGTGGTTTGCGTCGATCGACGTTGCGGCAGATCGAACCAGGGCAGTTCGTTCGGGCCCGCCGCTTGCGGCCCATCGGTGTTGCGCAGATTCATGACGCCGTCGCGCGAGCAGAACCGCAGCCGCGTCATGGCGTTGACCGCGATCCGCAGGCGATCGGTCGTTTCGAGGGTTGGGCTCCATCGAACCGGCGGGTCGGGCTTGAAGATCGATGCCAGAAAGCCTGCGCAATCGGCACCGCGCAAATGGGTCTCGAGTTCGCGCGCAAGCGCTTCGGCTTGCTCGACCGTCCATTCGGGCAACAGTCCGGCGTGTACCAGCAGATGGCTGTGCGCATGGTGGATGAGCGGGCGATGGCGCAACCAATCGAGCAGTTCGTCGCGATCGGGGGCGGCCAGAATCTCGTCGAGCGTGTCGGATCGGCCGGCCTTGCGCACGCCGTAGGCAACTGCGAGCAAGTGCAGGTCGTGATTGCCCAGCACGGTGACGGCGCGCGGGCCCAGATCGCGCACCAGACGCAAGGTGGCGAGCGAGGCAGGGCCGCGGTTGACCAGATCGCCGCAGAACCACCACCGCCGATCGGGGCGGTCGCCCACGGCCTGCATGAGCCGCTGGAGCGCAGCGGCGCAACCTTGCACATCACCGACGGCGACGATCATGCGAGCTTCCTGAGCGAAAGACGATCAGCCAATGCGGCACCTTCATGCGCACGATGCGTGAGTACAGCCAGACGTAGGACACGATGAACAGAACGAAGCCGCCCATCAGGATGGGCGTTTTGTCGTAGAACACGACGGCCGGCGCCACCGCCAGCGAGGACAGCACCCAGAGATAGGGCGCGGTCATCGCATTGCGACGCGTCTTGAGGCCGGGTTCGGATGCGCCGACCGCCCAGCGCACCACGCGCTTGTAGATGAGTTGATGCAGATGCGCCGCATCGGGAAGTCCGGGATCGGTGCCTTTGAGGATGCGCCGTCGGTAGACCGAGAACGCGACCTCGACCAAGGGGTAGGCGAGCAACAGCAAAGGAAACCAGGCCGAGACGCCGGCATTGCGCGCGACCACCAGGATGGACAGACCGCCGAGCATGAACCCGATGAAATACGCGCCGCCGTCGCCGAGAAAGATGTGGCCGCGCGGATAGTTCCAGAACAGGAAGCCGAGGATCGATCCCGCCATGAGCAGCGACGCCGACAGGATGGTCGGGTCGCCGACGCGGAATGCGACGATGGCGATGCCGCCGAACATCACCGAGGCGGTCACGCCCGCGAGTCCGTTCAGTCCGTCGATGATGTTGACCGCGTTGGTGATGGTCAGCAGCGCAAGCAAGGTCAGCGGCAATGCCAGCCAGGCGCGGTGCAGCCACGGATCGATCCAGGCGATGTCCACGCGCGGAATGACGAGGCCGACCAGCCAGTACGCACAGCCGCACGACACGGCCATCAAGGCCATGCGCCAACGCGGGCGCAGGCGTTTGGTCAGGTCTTCGATCACACCGCCGCCGAACGCCGGCATCGCGCTGGTGAGCAGCAGCACGATGCCGGTGCCGGTATGGAGGTCGCGCGCACAGATCACCAAGGCGCCGATCCAGGCCGCTGCGCAGACGGCGATGCCGCCGATGCGCGGCACCGCACGCGCGTGGATCTTCTGCGCGCCGGTCAGATCGTGATCGAGCGAATAGCGCTGATGCAGCGTCGAGTAGCGCAGGATCAGCAGCGAGACGATCAACGAAACCAGGACGGCGACGCCGAAGGAGAACATGCGGGCTCAGTGGATTTCGTTGGCGCGTTCGAGCGCCGGTGGCGGCGGCAAGGCGCGGTACTGGCGATAGACCGGCGAGGTCCACAAGCGCAACAGGCTCGAGACATGCCAGTACAAGGGCTTGAACGAGCGGCGGCTGGCGCGGCGCGCCAGATGCGTCACGCGCGCCGCATCGACGACTGCCAGACGCAAGCCGGCCAGTTGCAGGCGCAGGCACAGGTCGACGTCTTCGCAATACAGGCGAAAGCGCTGGTCGAAGCCCCCGATCTTGGCGAACACCTCGGCACGAAACACCATGAACATCCCGGCGATCCAATCGGTGCGCACGGGCGCCGCGGCGGTCTGAACGAACCGACGCTTGATCACCTGCCAAGGCGTCACCAGCGCGCGGGCATGATCGGCGATCCGGCCGTCGGCCTCGACGACTTGCGGTGCGGCCATGCCGACCGCGGCATCGGCCAAGGCATCGAGCAGGGCCGGGAAAGGATCGTGCTCCAGTCGGATATCGGGATTGACGACCGCGAAGTGCGCGCTGCGTGCGATGGCAAAGGCGCGGTTGTGGTTTTCGGCAAACCCGAGCGGCGCGGCATTGCGCACGATCTCCACCGGGCAGGGGAGCGCGTCGGGCCATGCCGGCGGATCCTCGGGAATGTTCAGCGTCAGGATGATCCGCGCGAGTTGCGGGGGACGCAGCCGGGCGATGTCCGCAAGCAAGTCCGCGCACAAGGCAGCTTGTCCATGGCTGACGACCGAGAGCGTGAGGGAGGGCGTGTTCATCAGCGACCGATTCTACGATGACGCAGCCATGTGCCTGGGCGCGTCTGTATAGTCGCGCCCCATGTCGGGCATCAAACGCAGACACTTCTTTTTCAATCTCGGCGGCATCGTCGCGCCCATTCTGGTGGCGCTGGCGGCATTTCCCGTGATCGCGCGCTATGCCGGCGCCGAGCGGCTCGGGTTCATGAGCCTCGCGTGGACGGTCGTCGGTTACCTCGGCTTGCTCGACATGGGCTTGTCGCGGGTGGTCGTGCGCCGTGTCGCCCAGGCCCGCGATGCGCAATCGATTGCGATCGAACGCAAGCTGGTGGCCACCATCACCCTGCGCTTGTTTCTGATCAGTCTGCCGGTCGCGGCGATGCTCGCGCTGCTGGTGCCGATCGATTTGCTGCTTGGAAACAATACCGATCTCAATTTGCGGGCCGAGGCGCAAGTCGCCTGGTGGATCATCTGCGGGACCTTGCCGGTGGCGGTGCTCACCGCGGTGCTGGCCGGGGTACTCGACGGTCGGCAATGGTTCGGACTCGCGAACGTGTTTCGCGTGGTGTTCGGCACCTGGAGTTTCATCGCGCCGATGGTGGTCGTGGTGTTCCTGGAGCCCACCTTGCCGGCCATGATCGCTACGGTGGCGGTCGGGCGTTTTCTGGCCGTGGTTGCCCACGGCATCGCGGCCCATCGCGCGCTACCGGCGATCGCGCATGACCAGGAAAGCGCGCTGCGCGTGCCGGCACTCACGCCGGTACTGATCGAAGGCGGCTGGCTGACCATCACCAACATCGTCGGGCCGGTGATGACGCGGCTCGATCGATTCATCGTGTCGTCGGTCGTGTCGTTGGCGGCCGCGGCGTATTACTCGGTGCCCCAGGAGTTGGCCTTGCGCATGCTGCTCATGCCGATGGTCGCGGCGTCGACCTTGTTCCCGACGTTTGCGCGCGCCCATGCGGATGAGGACGAGGAGCGCCAGCGGCATGTGGCGGGGCGCGGGCTGATGGCGATACTCACGCTGAGTCTGCCGATGGCGCTCGCGCTGGCGTTGTTGTCACCGCCCGTCTTGAACGTGTGGATGAGTGCCGAGTTTGCGGCGCGCAGTGCAGTGCCGGCAGCCATCCTGGCCATCGGGATGTATGCGATGAGCGTAGGGCAAGTGCCTTATCTGGCGATCCAGGCCACCGGGCGCGCCGACCTCACCGCGAAGCTGCACCTCGCCGAATTGCCGATCTTCATCATCGCGCTGGTTTGGCTCACGCGCGCCTTCGGGATCGAAGGTGCGGCGATCGCATGGTCGGCGCGCGGTCTGATCGATTGCATCGCGTTGATGCTGGCCGCACATCGTCTGGGCATCTCGGGCGCGGACCGCAGTGGCACGCACCGATTCGTGGCGGGGGGGGCGCTCATCATTGCAGCGGCAATCACCGCGACCTGGATGCACGGTGTCGCCTACTGGACGATGGCCGCGGTATTGCTGGCCGTGGGCGCCGTGATGTGCGCGCGCTGGGCGCGCGAGTTGCTGCGGCGTTAAAGACGCATGCCCACCTTGAGGGCCATGCGTCGAATCCAACTGATGGTCTGCGGGCTCCACGAGGCGCGTACGCTGCGGCGCAAGGCCGTGCGAAATCCCGCATGCGGGATCAAGCGTGTCAAGGCGCTGATGTGCGGCTGCCCGACCGGTTGTTCGATCAGACGAATGCCGGGCTGGGTCGACGAGGACGGTACCGCCTTGACCACCACCTGATACACCGTCGCGAACGGGTTGGACAGCAGCGCCGATTGCACGGCCTTGGAGCAGCCGGCCCAGATGTCAGCCAGTTCGGTGTCTTCCGGCGCGCGGATGACGAATTCCGCCTCGACGATCTTGAGACCGGCTCGCTCGAACAATGCCTGGACGTTGTGGATTCCAAAAAAGCGGATGTGGGTGCGATCGAGCAATCCCCATTGCGCATAGCGGAAGTCTTCGCTGAGCAGGCTCGCAGCCACGACCGCATGCCCGGCGTGCGGCAAGGAGATCACCAGATGACCATCGGGTCGCACCAGTTTGACGAAGGTCGACAAGGTGGCCCAAGGGTCGTAGACATGTTCGAGCACGTCCGCGGCGACGAGCACATCGAACGCGGGCTCGTCGGCGAGCGCGCTGGACCAATCCGATTGATTGAGGTCGGCCAGCAATACGCGTTTGCAGTAAGGGCTCAGGCGTTCGATGGCCGTGGCGTCGATGTCGACGGCGGTGACTTCGCAACGCCCTGCACCGGCGAGTGCCCGGGTGATCGATCCCGGGCCGGCGCCCACTTCGATCACGCGCTTGTCGTGCCCAACATACCGCAGTACGCGTGCTGCCGCGTTATCGGCTTGGGAGTCGACGACGTATTCGTACTTGTGGTGTTCGACGGAGGACATGGGTTGGTGCGCAAGGATCTCGAAGCCAGCCCGGCAGTGGGTCAGCGAACGATTCTAAATGCCGCGAATGTAAATGCACTACGGATATTCGCGACGGATCGGCTCAAGAATATCGCGCACCACACTGCGCCAGCCACTCGAGTAATGGAGGTATCCGCCGTTGACCAGTTCACGCCAGATGGTGGGGACTCGGGCCACGTGGTTGGGCGACAACGAAGCGCGTTGCGTCGCGTGGCGCAACTTGCCGCGCACCGCATCCATGTGATCTGCGGCGATCGGTGGATTCATGGTGCGCAGCTTGTCGAAGAGTTGGGCGGTGCGGATGGCTAGCTTGCGATGGAAGTCGCCGCGCGAGCGCGCCATCTTGTCGATGGCCGCGCGCACCGTCACACGCCGGCCGCCGATCTGATTGCCGTCGTGTTGTCGATAATCGATCAGGGCTGCTTCGAGCAGATCGACCTGTCCGTAGGCCGCCGTGATGATGGCGATCCATTCGTCGTGGATCCATCCCGATGGGAACGGCATCGCACGCAATGCCGCTTGGCGGCGTACCGCCAAGGTCGCGCCGGTGGCCAGATTGCGCCTGAGCAGGGCATCGAACGCCCGCCCGCGCCGAACCATGCGGCGTTCCATTTCGGAGATGTGCAACGCGGGAAACAACTCGTCGCCCAGCGGCAATCCCTGGTCGTCGATGAGGCGGGCATTGGTGAACAACAATTGCAGCGACGGACGATGATCGAACTCGTCCATCATGCGAGCGACTTTCTCTGCGTGCCATACGTCGTCTTGATCGGCGAGAAACACCACTTCGCCGCGCGACTCGCGCAGCGCGCGCTCGAAGTTCTTCGACACGCCGAGGTTGCACTCGTTGCGCAAGATGCGGATCGGAACCTTCGCGCTGCGGCTGATTTCCTGCGCGACGAGCAAGGTCCGGTCGGTCGAGCAATCGTCGACCAGCACGATCTCTTCGAGCGGACGGGTCTGGCGCAGCATGCTGTCGAGCTGCTCGCGCAAGAAGCGTTCGCCGTGATAGGTCGCAACGACCGCCGACACCCCGACCACTTCCCGGTCCGGTACCGGACTCAAGACGACTGGGTGCGGATGCGTGGCAACTGTCGACATGAACGCAGCCTCAGCGGGTTGGTCTTCTTGGTGGCAACGAGGCTGGCAATGATGCGCTCGCCGGGTGGGTCATCCCGTTTCGCAATGTTAATGCCAGGGTGGGGACGCAAAGCCGCGCGGCTGGGGGAGATGGTCCCTGAATCGCGTGACAGCGTCGCGACCTGGGGCACGGTTACAGGTCGAGCCGATTGAAGACCCGCCTGGGGATGTGGACGATGATCAGCATGATCCAACGCCAGATCCATGGGGTATAGACGACCGCCTTGCCTTGGTTGATACCGCGAACGATGTCGCCGGCCACGGTTTCGGGCGAGGCCAGTTTGACGCCAGGCTTACGGAAATTGGCGGTCATCGGGGTGTCGGTCGGGCCAGGCTTGATGAGCACTACCCGCACGCCCGTGGCGGCAAAGCGGTGCTGCAAGCCTTGCACGTAACGATCGACCAAGCCTTTGGCCGCGCCGTAGACGTAATTGGAGCGCCGCCCGCGATCACCGGCCACCGATCCGATGACCGCGATCGTCCCGCGATCCGTCTCGGCCATGCGCGCGGCAAAGGCTTCGGCGAACAGGGCCGGCGAGATGGCATTCACGCTCAAGGTGTCGCGCGTGAGCACCAGGTCGCGCTGACATTGCGCCTGATCGGGCAATGTGCCGTGCGCAATCAGGACGATGTCGACCGGGCCTTGACTCCAGACCGATTCCACGAAGGACGAGATGCTCGCCGGCTGGTCGAACGAAGGCGTATGGATTTCGACCCGGCCTTCGGGGCAGCGCACGGCCAGATCCTGTGCCAGACGCTCGAGCTTGGCGGCGTCACGCCCGGCGAGCACGAAGTGCGTGGGCTGTGCGCACCATCGCCGGGCGCAATGCTCCGCGATGAGCGAGGTGGCACCTACGATGACGACGCGTTGCATTTGCTGATCCTTCTCGGCGTGCAGCCGGCTAAGCGAACAAGCGCCGCGCCATGGCGGAATCGATGCCCGGATCACGATGGGCGAGGAATTCCGTCAAGCGCGGATAGCCTTGTGCGAACAAGGACGCCGGCATGCGCGCGTCCTTGGCGGCGTAGATGCGGCCGCCTGCTTCGCGCACGATGGCGTCGAGCCGTTCGAACAAGCGTGCGGTCCGCGCGCCGGCATTGGGAAAATCGAGCGCCAGCGTCGCGCCGGCCATCGGAAAACTCAGCATGCCCGGCGACGCGATGTCGCCGCACATCTTGAGCACGGCGAGGAAAGAGCCGGTGCCCGAGTCTGCGATGGCCGCCAGCATGGCGCGCGTGGCATCGCCCGATACCGCCTTGGGCACGACGCTTTGGTACTGGTAGAACCCGCGCGGACCGTACATCCGGTTCCATTCGAGCAGATTGTCGAGTGGATAGAAGTAGGGCAGGTAATGCTGCCGCGACGGGCCTTGCTTCCAGCGGTGCGCGTGGTAGTACGCGAAATTGAAGGCGCGCAGCGACAGACCGTTGACCAGCGACACCGGCGGCGTGAACGGCATGCGGCGCGCGCGCCGGGGCGTCGCGCTGCGGCGGTCCGCGGCGTGATCGGCACTCAAGAAGACACCGCGTCCGAGCGACTTGCCACTGGCCGCACAATCGATCCAGGCTACGGTGTATTCGGCGCGCTTTTCGGCATCGGCCGACAGGGCGAAGAATTCGTCGAGCCCTGAGAAGACCGTCGTCTGCACATCCATCCAGGGGCCGTCGACGCGTCGCAACTGGAGCTCGGCCTCGATGATCACGCCGGTCAATCCGAGACCTGCGATCGTGGCGGCAAACAACGCGCTGTTCTGATCGCGGCTGCATTCGAGCACGGTGCCGTCGGATCGCGCGAGCGTGAGCCGCCGCACATGGCAGCCGAAGGTGCCGGTCAGATGATGGTTCTTGCCGTGCACATCGTTGGCGATGGCGCCACCGACGGTCACGAACTGCGTTCCCGGCGTGACCGGCAGAAACCATCCGCGCGGCAAGGCGAGCGCAAGCAACTCGCTGAGCAACACACCGGCTTCGCACCGCACGATGCCCTGCTCGCGATCAAAGGCGAGAAAGCGGTCGAGCCGTCGCGTGCGCCACAAACGGCCATCGGGATTGAGGCAGACATCGCCATAGCTGCGTCCGTTGCCGAAGGCGAGCCCGCGAGGGCCGGACGCGCTGATCTGCCGCGCGACGCTGCTGCGGTCGGCGAGGTCTTCGATGAAGCAATCACCGGTGTCGAGCCGGCCCCACGACAGGCAAGGGCGCGGAGCGAGGCCGCCACTCATTTGGCGGCCCACATGGTGAGCAGAAAGATCGCGCCCGCACACAAACTGGCGCGATCGCGCACCGCGAAGATCACGGGATCGTCATGCATCTGTCCGCGCGCCGCGCGCATCCATACCCACAGGATCCAGAACAGCAGCACCGGCAGCGTGAACCAGAGTCGATCCGGATGACCGTACAGCCGCAACACGATGTCGCTGTTGAGATAAAGCGCGAGCACCAGCGCCGATGCGAAACCCGACGAAACGCCGAACGATTGCAGCAATTGCCGATCGTCGGCGGTGTAGGCACGGCCGTGGATGCCCGACTCGCCCTTGCCCAGCATCACGACGAGTTCGGCATAGCGTTTGACGAAGGCCAACGAAAGAAACAGGAACAGCGAGAACGCCAGCAGCCAGAACGAGACCGGCTGCGCGATCGCGGCGCCGCCGGCGACGATGCGCAAGGTGTACAGCCCGGCCAGCGCGAGGCAATCGATCAGCGCGATCGATTTGAAGACGAAGGTGTAGGTCTTGGTCAGCGCGATGTAGACGAGCAGCCAAGCGGCGAAGGCCCACGACAAGGAGAAGGCGAGCGCCATCGATGCCGCAAACAACACGAGCGCGACCACGAGCCCGGTCGGAATCGAGATGCTGCCCGACGCGAAGGCGCGCAACTTCTTGCGCGGATGCCGCCGATCGTTTTCGAGGTCGAACAGGTCGTTCACGATGTAGACCGCCGACGCGCACAGGCCGAAGGCGACGAACGCGCCGAGGCCGAGCATCAACGCGCTGGCATCGTTCCAGCGATGGGCGCCGAGCAAGGGCAGGAACAGCAACGAGTTCTTCAGCCATTGATGGATGCGCAGGCCTTTGAGCCAGGTCCGCGCGCCGGGCGTCGGGTTTGCGAACACTCGGTCGACTTCGCTCACGCGCTGCGCCGCGGCCTTCATCGAGGTACCGCCGACGACGATGGCGCGCCGTGCGGTCTTCCAGACCGCGAGGTCGGCCGTCGCATTGCCGACATAGTCGTAACCGCGCTCGCCAAAGCGCTGCACGAGCGCGGCGGACTTGCGCGTGGACGACAGATTGGTCTGGCCGTCGCTGGCGATGACTTCATCGAAGATGCCCAGATGGTCGGCGACCGCCTGCGCCCAACGCTGATCCGACGCAGTACACAACACCAGGCGCCGACCGGCTGCGCGTTGTTCGCGCAACCAGGCAAGCAAAGGCTCGTTGTACGGCAGCAGCGTCGCTTGCGCGACGACGCGCTCCGCGATGCGCGCCTTCATGTAGGCCTTGCCGCGCGCGAGCCAGATCGGCAGCGCGAACAACGACAGCGGCGACTGCTTGGCGAGCAGCAGGGTCGATTCGTGCAGGAGATCGGTGTGGATCAGCGATCCGTCGAGATCGACGCACAGTACGGGTTGGTCGGCCATCAGACGCGTCTTCGAGCGAACAACAGGTTGAGGATACCCAGGAGCATACCGAACCAGAGTGTCACGGTTCGGATGGCGACGGCGGCTCCGGTGGCTTCGATCGGCGCAACGCCGCGGGCCATCAGCATCGCGATCATGGTGACTTCGGTGGCGCCCAGCCCGCCAGGGATCATCGATGCCGCACCGACCAGCGACGCGACCACAAAAATGTAGAGCGCATCGAAAGCATCGACCGTCGGCCACAGGACTTGCGCGTAATGGCCGAAGACCAGTCCCTGCAAGCCATAGGCGACGAAGGCCAGCAGCGCATAGACCAACACCAAGGGCACACGCCATGCGGCGAGGTACTGCGTACGGCCGTCTTCGGCGAGAACGAAAGCCCGGTGCCAACGCGGATGCGGATGTCGGGCATGCAGCCGCGCCACCGTCCTTGGATGCGCCGTCAGCCAGCGCAGGAGGAAGCCCACCGCTATCGCTGCAGCGACTGCGCCTACCCATCGCCAGTCATGGCTCAGCAGGGCCGCCAGCGCAAGCACGCCGATCACATCGGTCAATCGGTCGATGAAAAAGGCGGCCAGACTTGCACCTGGCGGCACGCCGAAGCGCATCAGCAGCAGCGTTCGGATGGTTTCGCCCACCTTGCCCGGCGTGGCGGTGAGCGCCAAGCCAGCGAGATAGATCGGTAGATTGGCGGACAAAGGAACGCGCAATTGCATGGACCTCAACAGCCACTGCCAACGCACGAAGCGCAGCGAATAGCTCATCAATGAGGTCAGCATTCCCAGCGCGAAAGCCGGCAGCCCAAGGCGGACGAAGGCCTGCCAGAGGTCATGCCAGCCGACCCACAGGCCCAGGCACAGATAGAGCAGCCCGCCCAGCAGAGCGCTCCAGGTCACGGCACGGATCAGGGTGTCGATGCGCCGTGCGGTCGTTGCGTCGGCCCCAGCCTGAGGACTCATCGGAAAGTGGCGCGCTTGTGAAGAATGTAGCTCGTGAAGACCGGCACCACTACGCCCGCGGCATGCGCAACCGCCTCGGCCTGCCAGTGCCAGCCGATCGCGGGGAGCAACCAGCGCACCAACGCGATGCTGATGATCAAAGTCTGGGCCAGGGCAAGTGCATTGACCAGCACATAGACGGTCGCTTGTCGGGCCACCGGCTTGGTCGTGCGCTCGAACACCCAGGCGCGCATCAGCACGAAGCCGGTCGTCAACCCGACGAGAAAGGCCAATACGACCGCGACCTCGTAGCTGAAGTACAAAGAAAACGCGAATCGCGAGCCCCAATTCGCAAGCGCGGCAGTGCCGCCCGCCACGACGAACCGCAGGACTTCAAGCAGCTGGCGCGTCACTTACGACAAACCACGAAGAACTGTTTGCCGAACCAGCGCCAGACGAAGGGCATGCGCAGATAGGCGCGGATCAGGAAGGTCGGCGTCTCTTTGGTGCCCGACATGGTGAAAGGCAGGAAGCGATCGGTCTGTCGGATCACCTTGAAGCCGCACAGGCTAGCGGCTTCGGCGATCGAACGATCGGAAATCGGAATGTGGTGGTCCCAGAAATCCCAATACTCGCCGGCGGTGTAGCGGATGTTCGGCCCCATGAGCATGAGCACGCCGCCGGGCTTCAGGGCGCGATAGGCCTCGGCCAGCGTGCGGTCGATGAGTTGCTTGTTGGGCAGGTGTTCGAGGAAGTTGCTCGAGAACACGATGTCGAGCGCGCCATCCTCGATCGGCCAGGTGGCCGAACAATCCTGATGATGGAATTTCACTTCCGGGGACAGCTTGCTCGCCGCGTCCGGGTTCAGGTCGATCGCGTGCTTTTCTCGCGCTTCGATGTGATTGATGAATTCTCCCCAGCCGCAACCGACATCGAGCACGCGGCTCGATGCCGGAATGTAGGTCGAGAAGAAGTCATGACACAGGATGCTCCAGACTTGCGCGCGGTATTCCTTGGAGCGCTCGAACCGGTTGCGATACTCGGCCTGCAATGTTTGTTCGGTGGTCTTCATCGGAATCTCGCTGTGCCAGATGGAGGAATAGGGGGGGTAGGAGCAGTCAGCGACCGCCGATTTGCGCCAGGCGTGCAAGCTCGGCGCCGATGCGTACGCTTTCGGAAATCGAACGGTCCTCGGGGTAGCAATGCGAGGTGTCGGCCATCAACAGGCCGGCGACTTTGCTTTGCATCGCCGGCAGCGCGTCGAAGAAGCCGGGCGAGCAGACGGTCTGCGCGAACTCATAGCGCGATGCGGTGGCGGCGATCACGTCGTCAGCCTCGAAGTCGGGACGGATCTGCTTGAGGTAGGCCACGGTCTCGTCGATGAAGACCTGCCCATCACGCGCGTATTTCGGATGTGTCTGCGGCATGTAGTAAGGCGCGTACAGGATGTGCGGGCCGCCTTGTTCGCGCATCGGATTGAGGTTCGAGTATTCGATGAGGCCCGGAATCTCGATGCCCGGCGAATTGATGTTGAGCCAGAAATTGTGCGTGAACGGGCGTTTGAGCTTGAGCAGCACGCAGACCACGCCGACATTGCGGATTGCGGCGATCTTGGCGCGCTCGTCGGCCGGCAGCCCCGGCGCGATGCGGGTCAGATAGGGCAGCGGTATGGTCGAGATCACCCGGTCGAAGCGCTCGACGTTGCCATCGATGCGCACGCCCTCGACGGCCGCGCCGTTCGCACCCTGGCCGATCACGACTTCCTGCACCGTGCTCTTCAAGGCGATGCTGCCGCCGAGCGCCTCGATGCGTTTGGTCATCGCATCGAGCAGCACTTCGGACCCGCCTTCGAGGTAGCCCATCTCTTCTTCAAACCAGCTTTTGCGCGACAGGGCCACGCGCTTGATGCGGGTGCCCAGCCAAGCCGCCGACAATTGGTCTTGCAGCTCGTAGAACTTGTAATGGAACAGCGTGTGCCAAAGCGCCTGGTAAGCGCGTTCGCCGATCGACTCCTTGAGCCATTGCGTGGACGAGATCTTGTCGAGTGCGCGCCAGTCCGAAATGCCCTTGGCGCGCATCACATGGAGCGCGTAGCGCGCCTTGTCGAGGATACCGATGCCGGGGAATCTGAGCAGAGCGAATGGATGCCCCCAATCGTGCAATCGCCCTTGGTAATAGAAGCCCATCTTCGTCGTGGCCCAGCGCAGTTTGTCGGCCACGCCGAACTCCTCGAGGTAGGCGAACATCGGCGTGTCGGGCTTGCAGATGAAGTGGTAGTAACGCTCGATGCGGGTGCCAGCGAAATCGAGAGCGGCCGACATGCCGCCGATGCGGTCGTCGCGCTCGAACAGCTTGACCTGATGGCCGGCCTTGGCGAGTTCGTAGGCGGTGGCGAGGCCCATGGGGCCGGCGCCGATCACGGCGATTCGAAGGGGCATGACAGGACCATCACGGTAGATAAAAGGGCGTAGTGCGTATTGTGACGCTGACCGGCAGCGTGGCGCCGCGTTCGTCCACGACACGCAGGTCCGTCACCGCCTGTTCCGGTTGCGCAGTGTGCTGCAACCAGAGCGCAAACTGT
Source organism: uncultured Burkholderiaceae bacterium (assembly GCA_964448945.1). Classification (GTDB taxonomy): domain Bacteria; phylum Pseudomonadota; class Gammaproteobacteria; order Burkholderiales; family Burkholderiaceae_E; genus CAXBRX01. The sequence goes on along the minus strand of CAYUYC010000003.1, from coordinate 17,881 downwards.
GTCGTGGTCAGAATGAGCGGCGAAAGCACGAAGCCGGATGCTGCCGCCTCGGGCACCATCCGAAAGCGTTGCACTTCGCGGCTTCCGGCACGTCGCAATTCCAGAAAGTGGATCGGCGGTCTCCATGCGATCGACCGGATTCGATCCAGTATGCGAGGTTCGATCGCGATCGATGCGTAGAGCGTCGGAGCATTGAACGCCGGCAGCGGCATCCAATCGGCCCCCTGAATCTGCACCGACTGCGGTGACATCGCATCCGGCGCTGCCGGGCTGCCTCGACGCAGGACGAGACGCGTGCCGGCATGCTCGGCCACGGTGTAGTGCCGGGCCAGCACCGGCCATAGAGCGGCGTCATCCATCATCGGCAGCCTGCCGTCAATGGTCTGCACTTGCATGACCAACCAAGGCGGCGCGCGATCGCTCGCGATGAAATCGGCATCCAGACGGGCCAGTAGTTCGGTGTAGGCGGAGTAGCCTTGCAGCACTGGCCGCGGAGTCCATTGACTCGAGCCCAATGCGAGGATCAGGTACTGATCGTTGCCCAGCACATCGTAGCGGCCTTGAATCGCCGACAACGGCGCGCGTTCGGATTCGAGGATCGATCGAGCACGCGAGAGTTCTTGATCGAGTGCAGTACGCAGGTTGTCGCCTTGAGCCAACCGGGCAACGCCTTCAAGCGTGCTCTGCAGATGCCCGAAGAAGAAGCCGCCACCCTTGCCCTGATAGCGCCCTTCGGCAAACGCAGTGGTCAGCACCGCGCACGCGACGATGGCCACCAACAGCTTTCGCGCATGACGCTCGGTGTTTGTGTGCAACGCCAATCCGTATGCACCGGCGTAGACGACTGGAATCAACAGGTGACCCGGGTCCGCCCGCGTGATGCCGTGTCGGATCAACAACAACACGCCGCCCAGGAGGATCAGCACCCAGGCGACGCGCACCCAGCTACGGTCGTCGATATCGCGCAACTGAACGAATGTCAGACCCATCGTGACCAGCGCAATCAACATAACGACGATAGCGAGGGCGAACGCGATGATCCCGGTACCGCCCCAGCCGGCCGGCCAGTTCATGGCTTGCGGATAGCCGCGCGCCATCTCGCCAGCGTTGAGCAGGTAGTCAGCCAATCCGCCGATCGGCTGATGGGCCGCGACCCACGCGATCGCAAGCGCGACGGCAAATACGCCAAGATCGGTTGCGGCTGCAACGATCGCCCGCGGGCGCCACAGCGCCGCAGCGACGATGGCGCCCAACACCAAGGGCAACAGTGTGAACTTGACCAAGGCCAGGGGTCCAAACAAGACCACGGCCAGACCGGACCACAGGGTGTGCCGTCGTACCCGCACGCCGTGCACGGCGTAACTCAATGGCAAAGCGAGCAACGCGGTGTCCGGGGTCAAACCAAGCCAAAACAGTGCTGCAAAACTCGCAGCGCGGGCACGCATGTCCTGCGCGCTCGTCGACATGAGTCCGATCGACACTGCGGCGACGAGCGCATACCCCACGATGCTCGCCAGATAGGTGGCGGGCCAGTACTGCCGGGTGGACAGGCAGCCGTAAGGACCGTAGGTAAAGACGAGTTCGGTGCCGAATGCCATGCCGCGCTCGCAGGCCACCGACAGGCCAAGAGCCCAGCCGGAGTCCGGCAGCGGCTGCGGTTGGCTCGGCCACAAAGGTACGTACCAAGCGAACAAGCAGACAACGCCAACCAGCCAAGCGAGAAGCGACAGCCACGGCCTGCGCATGCGGGCGCCTCAGTCAGTCCGCGCGCTCGACGGCGTACTTGGAATACACGGGATGCCGGAAAGTCTCCTCCAGGCCTTGTCGCACCGGCGTGGGGTCGAAACCGAACGTCGCCTTGATATCGACGCCGGTGAAATCATCGCCGGCGGTCAGCGCCTTGAGTTGGCTCGAGGTAAAGGGGGGCTTGTCGGAGAACAATGCGTAGATGCGCAGCAATCCATCGAAGAACCAGTACGGCAATTTGACGATCGGCGTGCTCAGGCCTTTGACGCGCTTGATCTCGCGAATGATGTCGATGTAATCGATGCGCTCGTTGCCGACGAGGTCGTAGATCGCGCCGATCGGGCGATGCTCCAGGCACCAAAGAATCGCGCGGCAGAAATCGCGGTTGTAGAGCGGTTGACGCATATAGCGGCCATGCCCGGGGATCGGGAACACGGGCGCTTTTTCCATGAAGCGTGCGAGCCAGCCGAAATGCTTGGGGTCGAACCATCCGTACATGAGCGTAGGCCGCAGCACGCAGCCCGCGAGGCCGGTCTCGATGAACAGTTTTTCCTGGGCCTTCTTGGTGTTGGTGTAATCGTCGTCGGCCACCGAGTTCACGACCGAGGAACTGATCTGCACCGTGTACGGAATCCCGGCTTTGCGGATTGCGTCGTAGACGAGCTTGGACGCGTCGATGTTGTTGCGCACGAACGGATCGGAGGTCTTGCCCGTGATCTGCGCATGCAGCACCACGATCGCGTCAGCGCCGTTGAACTCGGCCTCCCAGGCGCCTGGGACCGCCAGATCCGCCTCGACCACGCGCACGCCCGGGTTCAGTTCGCCGAGAAGTCTGAGATTCGCGGACTGTTTGTCGATCGCGACGATGTCGGTGTAGCCCTGCTCGCGCATGAGCAGGACCAGGTTTTGTCCGACTAGGCCGGCGGCGCCGGTGATGATGATTTTCATGGCGAAGTGAAGATGAGAGATTCGTCGAGTCCGCTGGCTCGATCAGTTCCGGCCGAATTGCAACGGGATCAATGGGCGACATTGCACAAAGGCTTCACCCTTCCTTTGCACCATACCCAATCCATACTCTCCGGTGAGGGTGGATGTGTCGATATATGCAGAGAATCCCGACATCTTCAGCGCGGGATGACCAAAATAACGCGCAACATCAGATCGATCCGTGGCGTGAGTCTTGATGACTATCGATGGCGCTCCCGTCTTGGATACGAGTGCAAGATAAGCGTCATCGACGGGTTCTCCGCGTTTGGCGGAGTGGGCAGTCCAACCTTCGACGGAAAGTACCGCGCCGACATGGCCTGCACTCTCGAGATTCGGCCGTGCGCCGTTGAGGCTATCGATGCTCCAGTCGCAATCCTTCCAATCGTCGGCGATGGCCCTGATCCTGGGGCCGGTCCAAATGGCGACCGGTGAATCGAAGATCGCGGCGGCTATATCGGTCGTCGGTGGCGACAGAATCGTCGAATAGCGGATCTCGATGACTTCGTTCCATTTCATCGAAGGGCCGTCGATTGTGCTGATCTCAAACGAAGAAACTCGGTTTCCGGCGTTGAATGGAGCGCTTCCGTGTGCTAGTAGGTAAAAGTCGCGGGTGGTCGCGACCAGAGGAGAAATCAGAATGGGTCTTTCGCCCATGCGGGCGATGTATCGATACTCTTTAGTTTCTCCACTGCTCAATTGAACACGGATCTTGAGTTGCTCGGATTTGTAGAATAAGGATGCCAATCGGCCGAACAACGTGGGCCTGATATTGACGCTCATGAAGACCAGTTTGCCCGGCGCATTTGGAACTTGAACTGTCTCTCCTAGCTTCGCCGATTGAACGCTTATTTCCGACAGTTCGTGAACAGGTAATGGCGTGGAGGCTGTTCGTTTATGCAGCAGCAGATAGTCCCCCTCGAACGCGGCCACGGAGTATTTTTCAAGCAGCGCGGGCCAACTGTAGCCGTCTTCGAGCGCGGGCAGTCTGCCATCGATAGGCTCGACTTTGAACAAGATGTGATCCGGGGCGGTGGGGCCGAGCAGATGCTGACGATTGGTCTCGGCGAGATCAGGCGTATAGGCTGAGTAGCTCTGGAATACAGGCCGTGGCGACCAGACATTTCTCTTGGCGATCAGACACGCCTGCCCATAGGAGTAGATATCTGATGTGCCCGTCAGGGTGGGGATCGTACATTGATCGGCAAGCTTCGACAGTTGCGCCGCGTAGGACGCATCGTGAATTGCCGGCTCCCGAATGTAATTGCGCAATCCAGTAGTGAATCCCTTGAAGACTGCGGCAGTGCGCGTGAGCACCTGCTTCGTTGAAGTGTTCGAGTAGTTCGCATCCAACGCAAACCAGCACAGTGCCGCAGCCAGCGGAAATACGAGGTACCGGGTTGACGTAATTCTGCTGCTGACGAGGACAATGCCTACGAGCAGAGCGGATGCGGCGGTAACGACATGCCCGTCATGCCGAACGAACCCAGCCTTGAACGCGATGAAAAAGAACACGCCGAAGGCGGACAGAATCGCGATCGAAGTCCAACGATCCCCTTCAAAGGTGCGAGCGAGCAGGATCAGACACAACGCGCAAGCGAATAGATACAGAATCCACTCGTACTTCGGACCCACCGACGACATTGCGTCGGTGAAGCCCGAGATGATCTGCAGTTGCGTCAGAAAGTAGGCGCCGATGTTGCCAAGCGGCTGGAGTGCGAGCATCCAGAAGATCAGCAAGGAAACGATCGGAATGATCAGGTACAGCGCCGCCATACGGCGGGAAATCCGCTGCGCGATCACGATCGTACACAGTGCGAGAGTCACGACAACCAAAGGCAACAGCGAGCCTTTGATCAAGGGCAGCAACCCGAGTATCACGCCGGTCAGACCGACGACTCCGCCGAGTACTGCGGTACGCACACGTGAGCCGTTGCGCAAATCGGTACTGATGCTGGCGATCGCCATCACGGTTAGTGGAGCGAATGCAATCAACTGCGCATCACGTGAGTAGGCGAGCACGCACACAGTGAAGGCGAATGCCGGAGCCCAATACCATGTCGCCTTGCGCGCAATGGCTAACACACTTGCGATGAAGGCGAAGGCGACGACGAGAGCACCCAGGAGCATGAGGCGATTGGTTGCCGGGTGGTATTCCTGCGTGTACACCGATGCATAGGGACCAAAGGTGAACACCAAGTCCACTCCAAACGCGAGCGATCTGCCTGTGGCTTCGTGCAAGCCCATGATCCAGGCGTTGTCCAGGCTCGTTCCGCCCGGATACGTGGGCGATAGCGGAATCAGGCTGGCAGCGAGCAGGATCGCGGCTAGGCAGTAGGCCATTGTCCGACGGGCCTTGATCAGTAACTCGTACATGGTCTTCACAATTCGAACGATCGGGCTGGCCGATATGGATGGGCGTGCTGACGTCTTCTGCTTGGATGACACTCTTCGATTGAGCATGGCTTAGTGCCCGTTAGGGGCGGCTTGTATCGCCGGATCGATGATCAGGGTTCGCGCTGGTGCGCACATGGACAGAACGCCATTGTTGTCAGTGCGCGCGATCGCGATGCTGACGGGTGAATTTGTCTTCGGCATCGTGAAGGTCGATGCGAATCCGGATTGTGCCAATGCGTCACGCCCAAAATACGATGCCAAGTCGGGACGCGGGTTGCGGTGCGTGCGCACGAAGGCGATTTGATTGTCGATCAGTAACGCAACGTAGACGTTCTTGGCAAGCTCTGCTTCCTTCACGGAAATGGCTGTCCAACCATGTAGCGAGACCGCAGTTCCGACGGGCAGGGTCATGGGGACAGGGGAGGTGCCGTTGAGCGCGTCGATCGCGCCATCGCATGGCAACGGATTCCAACTCTCTCGCGACGCCTTGATCTCTGTGGCAAACGAATTGGTGTCGGATGTCGTGCCGCTGGACTGCAGTGCCTTTGACCACCGTACGACGCGATCATAGTTGCCCTCCATGACGAGCAAGATCACGCGGTCGATATGGGTGATACGTTCGACGCGGTCCAACAGCATCGGCAAGCGTTCCTCCTTCATGTCATTCGTCGTGATATGCAGCAATCTCGCGAATTCAGAGGAAAACACGCCCGAAGAATAGTCCCCGTAGGAATCCGAAAGCATGAGGACTGTTTCGCTTGAAGCCGCGCGGGCGGTCTCGTAGGCATGTGTGACGACGCGTGGAACGTCGAACAAGTCAGCGACCGCGGAGTGCAGCCGCTCGTTGACGAGCGGCGTTTCCACGACATTCGAGTTCACCACCGCATAGACCGGGTACTGCCGCTCTATGCCATATGCCGCGAAAAGCTCTGACGCCGCAGTCGTACGGAGAAGTTCGTCGCCGACCGCGTTGGGTAAACCCATCTTCTTCAAGTAAGCGTCGCGGGCTACCGCTAAGCTCAATCCGCTCGGGTGCCAGTTCGCCTTCGGGAAAAACGCCTCGTCATCGCGTACGCGGTTCATCTCGCGCAATGGATACTTGAAGCTGAGCGCGGGATCGTCATCCAATGCCAACAGATTCGATTCTCCGCGCGCACGCGCGCCGCATTCGTTTCTCAAGTCGATTGGAACCGACCGTGGCAGAAGGCCTCCATAGATCGATGCCATCGTCGGAACGACGACGACGTCGATGGGAAGGCCATGCGTGCGCGAATGCTTCGATAACCCTTCGAGCGCAGTACGCAGTTCAGTTGCAGCCTGCGAAGTGTGGGCGCGCACGCACACATTCTTGAAAATTCCGAACACATCGGAATCGCTGGATCCGTTCAGGAATACGTAGCCGTCAGCCCCCATAGTGATGCGCTTTTGGGGAGCGCTGTCGAACAGGAACAGCATCGCCTTCCTGCTGATCGTCGACAACTCGATGATGGGGAACACCCGATCGGCGATCCATGTGCGAGCGGCATTGAAATAGGTCGGCGGCTTCCTGGGTAAGGAACTGATGTCCGGCCAGGCTTGCAGTTTTCGGTTGTGGAAGTGCTCAAGTGTTGGTATGTCCTGCACTGGAATCAGCGCGACGGGCAGCAGCAGGGCTGTGGCGAGTACGATCGACGCGCGCACGCTGGCGCGGCTCAGTAGCGCAGCATCGCGGCGTTTGGTGACGCGCCGCACTGACGACTTTTCGGAGGGCTCACGCATACGCGGCGGCGTTCAGAATCGGAAGTAGATAAAGGGGCTGTATGCCCCGCCCATGATCTTGATCGATGCCAGCAAGAGAGTGAAAAGCGCCAGACTGCCTCCAAGAAGGTAGCTAGTCGCCGACGCACGTCGCGGCCAATCACCGACCAAAGGGATAGCGATCGTGCGCCGAATTCGGTGGATTAATACAGGCGATACGAAAGCCAACGCGCTCACGGTTGCGAATATCCGTTCGGCATCGAACGCTTGCCACAGGACGTCGATAGAGGGTGCCGACCACAAGAACATACTGCGGATGACGGCACCTGCTTCATGCAGTGTCGTAGCGCGGAAGATCACCCAGCCGATCATGATCGCAAGCAGTGCATAACAATGCTGTGCCATCGATGGTGCGCGAGTCAGCCATCTTGCGAGGCCGACCCTCTCCGCAATCAGCAGTGTCCCGTGATACGCACCCCAGACCACGAATGTCCACGAAGCGCCGTGCCAGAAGCCACAAAGCAAGAAGACGATCAAGAGATTGCGGTAGGTCTTGAGCTTGGACGCGCGATTGCCGCCGAGCGGGATATACAGATAGTCACGGAACCATTGCGAGAGACTCATATGCCATCGACGCCAGAACTCTGTAATCGACGTCGAAACGTACGGAAAATTGAAGTTCTTGGGAAAGTGAAATCCGGTCATCCAGCCGAGCCCGATGGCCATATTGGAGTAGCCCGAGAAATCGAAGTAAATCTGCAAGGTATAGGTAACCGCGGCAATCCAAGCCTCGATTGAGTTCAATTCAAGTGCACGGGCAAAGAGCGGATCCGCAATTGCCGCCATGGGGTCCGCAATCAGAGTCTTCTGTCCGAGACCGAAACAAAACAACGCGAAGCCAAAGTAGAGGTGGCGCAGGCTGATGACACGTCGCCGTAGTTGGCCTGCGATTGTGTGAAAACGGAGAATCGGGCCGGCGATCAATTGCGGGAACATCAGGATGTAGAGCGCCAGATTTGTGAACGATCGTTCGGCGCGCGCATCTCGTCGGTAAATGTCGGTCAGGTAGGAAATCGCGTGAAAGGTGAAGAATGAGATGCCGAGTGGGAGATGGGGGGCGGCGGAGGCTGGACCAATAAGTCCAGGTGCAATGATTCCTAGCAGAAACCATGCGTATTTGTAGTACAGCAGAGGGATCACGTTCGCTGCGACGCCAAGCGCCAGCATCCATTTCCGCGAGATGACGTTGTCCTGTCGATCGATGAGGTGTCCGATGCTGTAATTTGCAGTCGCAGAAATCAGGACGATCGTCGTGTACCAGCCTTCACCGACGAAATAGAAGAAAACGCTGAAGACGGCAAATACCAGATTCCTGTACGGCAATAGACTCTGCGCGAGCAGGAATACCGGAAGGAAGAGGAACAGAAATTCGACGCTCGAAAAGACCATTAGGCCCCTCGCGACAATTAGAAATAAGGAGCATCTGCCGCTGCATAGTCGCGGCAACACCACCATTGGTACCCATCTTCAAGCGTTTCGGTTGACGCGCAGGTAGTCGATGCGCTATCGCGCTTACATCGCCTCAGCCGAAGCATCCGGCGCGAGCCACCGCCGCACGTGTCGCTTCAAGGAACCCGTGACCAAACTTCAGATCGGGTTCCAGATAAGAACCTTCCGCCCATTCGTTCCAGGCGTTCACGAACACCAACCGTTCCTCGCCACGGAAGCGGCGGCGCGCATGCGCGAGCGAATCCTCGATCCATTGACCGTAGAGCTCTGGCGTGGCGCCGTGGAAGACCAAGGCATTCTTACCGTGGCGCGGGGTGTTGTCCCAGGCGAGCATCGGCCCGCGATAGCGCCGGTACTCCGCCTCGGGGCGGTGGCAATACCAGTCCACGATCTTCTTGTAGTCATAGATCCGGCCGGTGAATTCGGGCGAGACGTTTAGCGATTCTCGATCCTCGAACTTCAGTTCGTCGGGCAGGATGAAGGTCGGCACTTCATACGATGCATCGAAGCCGATCGATTCGGGGTTGGTGTACGGATCAAAGCCTTCGCAGCGCACCAGGAACAGATCGCCGATGCCGGCGCTGCGCGCCTCGTTGCGCCAGCGTTCGATCGAGGCCGCCGGATCCGGAAACAATTCGCTGCGATAGATGAGCAGCAGCGGCTTGCCGTCCACGCGAATGTAACGCGGGTCTTCGAGCGCCGGCATGATGAAGCGGATGAACGCGATGTCGTCTTCGGGCGTGTGGTTCTGGCCGACGATGATCTCGCGCTCCATGCCGTCCCAACGACGGGTCCAGTTTTCGTTGGCCCAGCAAAAGCAGAACGGAAAGTCGGGCCGCTTGAGCGCGAGCATGTTGTCCAGCGGCAGGTTTAGCAGGCGCTTGCCGTTGAACCAGTAGTAGTAGTAGCAAAACCCGTGGATGCCGTGCTCTTTGGCCAAGGCTGCTTGCTGTTCCATAATTTCTGGCAGGCGCAGGTCGTAATAGCCAAGCTCGCCAGGCAGTCGCGGCTGGTATTGCCCGTCGAAATAGGCGCGCGATTTGCCGACGTTGCGCCATTCGGTGAAGCCTTTGCCCCAGGCGCGGTCGTTCTCGGGGATCGGATGGTACTGGGGAAGATAAAAGGCGATCAGGCGAGGATCGACGTCCGAGTCCGTCTTTGCTGCTTCCGCTGACGTAACGCGCACATTCTCGCTGGACGACGTATACGGCACCTGCGCAGCGTATTCAATCCGCGCCTTCAATGCCTGGAACACGTCGTCGACGGTGATTGATGCGGCGGGACCATGGCCATTCCTGACGATCGTTAGGTTCTTTTCGGCGCCGAAGTCCCCGCTAAACGGGTTGTAGCTCTTGAACTGCGCAAGTTGGCCGAGAAGCACGACCGAGGGTGTAGACGCTGCGTTGGCGAAGTGTGCGGGACCACTGTCGACGCCAACGAATCCGGCGCCGCGACGGATGACTTCTGCCATCTGCAGTAGATCAGTCTTGCCGCAATAATTGATCGCCCCGGGCGTGTCATGGCGGATGGTGGGTTGAAGTCCAAGTTCAACGACCTGAACGTTCAATTCGCTTGCCACACGCTGCGCAAGCGTCGTCCACTTCTCGTAGTCCCAGTCCTTTTCGACGGCATTGGACCTGCAATGAAAGACGACGTACCGACTGGGGAGCGCAAAGGCGTCGACAGTACGAGCAACCGCCTCGGGGATGTACACGCGCGGTGCGTCGTCCAACGGGGGGAGCCCGGCGCTGAGCGAGAACGCCTTGAGCAGACCGCCATAAGTTAAATGGTTGTCGCCGGTGATGCTTGGGTCGCCATCGGTCTTGTGCAGTGGGATACGGCAATGTTGGCAGATGCGTTCGTTGACGTGCAGGTCGACGATCTTGTCGAACGCGCCATGGGAGCGCCACTTGATCCAGTCTGTGAGGCAGTCGACCGCGATTGTGCGGTCGACATTCGGATTGTGGTCGATCAGTTCGCGGAAGGTGTCGCGAACGACCCAGGAGATTTCTGCATCCGGATACTGTTTGCGCAGGTATCGCGCAACGGGCTCGCACGCCACAATGTCTCCGAAATGCTCAACCAAGCCGATACCGATGCGCAACCGCTTTTTCTCGCTACGACGAAGCTTGAGTGCTGCTGCACCGAGCGACGCCGTGGTACCTGTGCGAGCGACAAACGCACTATGTCGTGCAAGCGCGAGTTGTGCCGCAACGTTTGAGTACATTGCGGCGCCACTTTGTGTCGAAACCAACTCGCTGAACGCCGCCCGAATGGCAGGCATTCCTTTGATGAACCAGAGCTTGGCAAGGTCACGGACAAACCGCGCATACATCTTCGGGTTTCGAAACGCACGAGTGAGATAGGGGGTAATCGCTCGACGCGCTGCGGCGTACCGGGTGGTCGGCTTGATGCGCAGCCCGTGAATGCGAAAACGGGACTCACACTCGGATGGGTCAAGCCGCAAACCGGTGATGGTGTTATGAAAATACAGGAACTTCCGGATTCGACCGTTCTGCGGTAGCGGCAGGAGAATCGACTTTTGCTCGCTCATGCCTTCGCCGTCGTCCCAGTACAGCCGCGGCCGCCTGGCGCTCTCCAAAAATTCCAGGCCGATGTCGAACTCGACCCAGCCAGCTGGGATCGAAAGTGTTCCCGACGGGTCATTCAGCTTGAATTGGGGATCACCACCGATCGCGATCCAATGGTCGGCTTGACCGTCTTCCACGAGGTCATTTGTCGGGGTTAGTGTCGGGTAAATCCAAGCAGCGGCCATGGCGGTGGATGATAGGTTGGACTAAGTTGGGGCAGCAGGATCAATGCCTGCGAAGCAGGCTGAGAATCTTCGCTGCAATCCGTCGGAATGGCGAAGTCAGTCGCCACGACCACGTCCGAAGGACATAGGAGTGGTCGGAATGGAGTCTTTCGAACTTCGAACGCATTGCTGATTGTTCGAACTGCAGAGCCGCAAGGCGATGTTCTAGCTGCGCTGCATTCGCTTTGGCAGCCCCGCCATCGTCGATTCTCATGGTGAGTTGTTCAAGGCGATCCGCCGCGACGATCTGAAGCGCGGCGTTTGCTTCCTGCAAGTCCGCTAACTGGGTCTCCAAGGCGGAGATGATGCCCTGCCGATCGATGGCAAGCGCCTGGGTTTCATTGAGGGCTGACTGGGTATGGTCGAGCCGCGAGGCTAGCTGAGCAATGCTGTCGTACCGCTCAATGGCGAGGCGCTGCGCCTCGTCCAGCGCAGCCTGAGTACGATCGAGCTTGGTGACTAGGCTGACGATTTGTTCGTGCCTCTCGATGGCGAGCTTTTGAGCCGCATTAAGCGCTGCCTGCGTTGTCTGAAACGATTTGAGTGCTGTAGTCAATTGCTCGCCAGCGCTGGCGACACTTTGCTGCAGCTCACCCACTGTGCGGTAGCGCTCGTGCGCGAGGCGTTGCGCATCTGCGAGTGCCCGCACGTGGATGTCCAACTCGTGGCGTGTGCTCACGACGTCGGTTTCAAGGCGACGCAAAGCACTTCTCAGCGATTGTCGAGCGATGCTGAAGAGTCGAGCACCGATCGCCGTGTGCGATACACCCGTATCGAAAGTGGCGCGCAGTGCCAGTGCGCAACGCACTGCGCCATCCAGAATCTCGCCCGCGTCGTTCAATGCGAATGGGAACGGCCGCTCCCAATCGCCAATGAACTCGATCCAGTCTACGTGCAGACAATTCGATGCCGTTTGCACGCCTCGGTGCCACGCTTCGCGCGCGAGGTCTCGGCGTTGTGCAACCCAATGCAAATAGCCCAGACGCCAAGCGGCATCGACCAGTTTGGTGCCCAATGTGGGGGTGATCTCAATGACATCGGCGGCCAGCACGTCTGAATACGCGTGCTCGGCGTCGGCCCGGCGAGCAAGGCGTTCGAGTAAGCGTCCCTGCAAGTAAGCGAGCGAGACCTTCCACCGCCGTACATGTGGATTGGTCGAATCCGCTTGGGACCGGTAGTGTGCGGCCTTGGCTAACCAGTCGTCACAGGATGCCGGCTCAAGGGCACCTTCGAGCAAACGGTAGCCAGTAATGGTGAGCGCCGCACCATGGTCGGCGCTGTCGACGGGTGAAGCGGCGAGGAGTTGATCCGCTAGTTCGCGCAACGCCACCTTGTTCTGGACGCGCCAGGGGAGTTCAACCAACGACGCCACTAGCCAAGGATTGCCATAGTGATCGCCAAAATCGACTAGATGCGTTGAACCAGAAAACGCACCATGAATCTTCTGAGTGAACGGCACAGGTGCAGATTCCAAGGGCGACTTGGACGCAAGAATGAGCCACCACTCGCTGTCATACGTCGAGGCGTCATCGAGCGATACTTCTTGAAGCACGCGCGGATGAGGCGCCCAGCGACGATGTTGGCCTTGTTTGCAGCCGCTCGCGATCAGTCGCCATGCACGTTCAACGATGAACCGTCGGCCAAGCTGCGCTTGTACGCTCTGCCAATCGTAGACGTGCAAATGGTAGGGGCTCGGATCTTTTCCGGTCTCGTCCGCCCAGTCGTTTGGGACGCTGATGAACAGACGCCCGCCGGGCCTTAGTACGCGATGAAAGGCGTCGAGCAAGGCGTCGGGATTCTCGACATGTTCGAGTGTTTCGAGCGACGCCACAAAGTCGATGCTGGACGGTGCGAAGTCGTCCAACACTTGCGGCAAGAAGCCGACGCGAAACGCGACGCCGCGCTCCTCGTAACTCGCGCGTGCATAGTCGATACCCCAGTCGCTGCCATCGATGCCGATGATCTGCTCGGCGGGCGATAACGCGCGAAGCACATGCGCGCCGTAACCGAGACCACATGCCGCATCCAGTACCGTGTCTGAAGGTCGAACGAATTCCGCGGCGAGTTGATATCGAACGACGTGTGCATCCGACCGCTCGCCTGCCTCGCGAAGCATATCGGCGTGCAAATTGCGTTCTTGCTTCAGGCGTTCGAGGTCATTCGTGTTGGACGACGATCGCACGGGTCGTTCAAAGATGGCCCAGAACTCGCTCGATGGAGTTCCGAGCGCTTCATAGCCCAACAGCTTGGTGGAAATCGGATGCTTGATTAAGCCCGCATCGATGAAAGCCTGCTCCGCCGTGTTGCGCAACCCGAGTTCCTGCACGTCGTCGGTGCCCAGGTATCGCGCAAGCAGCAATACGACTTCGCATGGCACCTTGTTCAATGCGGTGGCGATCTCGGGAAATTCGGACGGATCTTCAAAGTCAACGATCGCGACGACCGCATCCACAGCCTCTTCCAATGGTCCGCTGCCGACAGCGGTTGTCTGCGCGCCGGCGCTTTCGAGGCGACTCGCGAGTTCCGCGACCGCAGGAAGCAAGCCAATGCGGCAAAGGCCAACCGCGTCGAGAACAACGCTCGACAGTTGATCCCAACGCTCCGGACTGCGGTCATGAATGCGAATACTCAAGCGAGTTCTTCTTGCGGTGAGTGCGTTGATCAAACTTCACCAGCGGATGCGATCGATCCGGTAGTGGCGAGAGAGGCAGTGGGGGGCGGCGCATAGGCATCGTCGAACTCGTATCGAACGTTGAGATCGAAGAGTCCGCCATACCATCGGACGAATCGATCCATGACGACACGGAAAAACGCCGCTTCATCCATCCAGTGCAGCATGCGCTGCTGCCCGGGGGCGAGCACGCGCTCTTCGCAGACATAGGCCTGCACCTCATAGAAGCCTTCGCCGAGCAAACACTTGAAAGACATTCGCACATTGACTTCTGTGCCGCCTTTGAACACGCGATGCCAGGCGCCACGGTGATCGGGATTCGCTGTTGTCGCGGTCACGTCATCGGCGAATGTGCCGCCCGAATACACCTTCACACCTTCTCGATTGCGAATGCGAAATCCGAACGAGAGATTCGTCATGTCGCGAGTGAAAGCGTAAGTCACGACCACGGTCACGTTCTGGTCGGGGCGCACGTTGCCGGTCGACGGCTGATCGTCAACGAGAACATCGACACGCTTGATGTACGCGTCGTAGTCGCCGAAGGAGAACCGGTGTGCGATCGCCTGCTTGCGGTCGTCCGAGAATGCGTTCGCGGTCAATGAGCGCTGGCGTTCGGCGTATTGGGCGTTTTCCTTCGCCTCGGCTTCGTGCAGCATCCGTCGGTACTCGAGCATGACTTCAGACGATGATCCGATGGAACGAGGGTGCCCATGCGCGAGCAACAATGCGCGTGAAGTCAACGTGCGTATGGCCTCGTCGTCATGCGAGACAAACAGCAGCGTGCCGCCATCCGAGAGATATGACTCGATGCGTTGATAGCATCGCTTCTGAAACAGGGCATCGCCGACAGCAAGCGCCTCGTCGACAATCAAGATGTCGGGTTCGAGTTGCACCTGTACCGCGAATGCGAGGCGCACGAACATGCCGCTGGAATAAGTCCGAACCGGCTGGTCGATGAAGTCGCCGATGTCCGCGAAGGCAGCGATGCTGTCGAACCTTGCTTCGATCTCTGCCTTGGTAAAGCCGAGCAACGCACCATTGAGAAAGACATTCTCACGGCCGGTGAAGTCGGGATTGAAACCCGACCCCAATTCAAGCAAGGCGGCGATCCGGCCTGAGGTTTCAACAACGCCTTCAGTAGGAGACAGGATGCCGGTAATCAATTGCAGCAGCGTGCTCTTGCCGCTGCCGTTGCGTCCGATGATGCCGACGGCTTCGCCGCGTCGAACTTCTAATGACACATTGCGCAGCGCCCAGAATTCTCTTGCGTATTGGGTAGGCTCGCGCCCAATTGTCCGCAGCAGGCGCGGAAACACGAACTGCTTAAGGCGGTCGCTCGGGCGAGCGTAGGTCTGGTATCGCTTGCCGAGAGATTCGGCGCGAATCATCACCTGATTAGACGACATCGGCGAATCCCTTGCGCGTGCGCTGAAACCACCAAAACCCGAACGCGGTGAATCCAATGGCGAACGCCATATAGATGCACCAACCGTACCAATCAGGGAGTCGACCCCACACCACGACGTTGCGTGATTGTTCGATGACGAAGGTCAGTGGATTCAGCGCAAAGAGCGGTTGGAACTCCGCGGGCAAGGATGACGCGGGATAGAAGATCGGTGATAGAAACATCAGCACCGTGGTCACGATACCGATCGTCTGACTGACATCTCTCAAGAAGACGCCGAGCGAGGCAAGCAGCCATGCGAGACCGAGCGTGGCAATGATTAGCGGTGCAAGCACGATCGGCAACAAGAGCGAAGTCCAATGCATCGGCGTGCCGGTCAACACCATTGCGGCAAGCAATACCAGTACGCTCACGCCGGTGTGAAAAAGCGTGGAGCACACCGAGGTGACAGCGAGAATCTCGAGTGGGAAGATGACTTTCTTGACGTAATTGACGTTCGAGAGGATCAAGTTAGGGGCCCGCTGCGCGCATTCGGCGAAGAGGCCGTGGGCAATCAACCCGACGAACAGAATCAATGCGAAATCGATACGGCTTTCGCCTTCCGTGACGCCCCAACGCGCCTTGAAGACGACACTGAATACGAACGTATAAACGGCGAGCATGAGTATCGGGTACAGAAAGGACCACGCGAGCCCCATCATCGATCCACGATAGCGACCGATGACATCGCGACGGGACATTTCGATGATCAGCCCACGATGGCGCCAAATGCTCTTGGCGGCAAACATCAGCGACGTCGGGTGGGCAGTTCGCGAGTCCATCTCAACCACACTCCGCAATGCACAGGGCCAATCCACGTTCCCATGCAGGCAACTGGATCCCGAAGCGCGTTTCGATGGCTGTGCACGCCATGCGTGAATTCGCGGGACGCTGGGCAGGCAACGGATACTCATGCGTGCTGATCGGTGTGATCCGCTGCGCTTTGAGCGAAGTCACACCCATGTCGCGCCTGGCGTGATCGACGATCGCTTGCGCAAACCCGTGCCAACTCGTGGCACCCGACGCCGTGAGATGAAAGATGCCGGACGTAAATCCGCCAGCACGCCGCTCCACACACGCATGTGCGGCGATCAACGCGGTTGCATCGGCGATCAGCCGCGCCGACGTGGGGGCGCCGAGTTGATCGGCGACGATCCTGAGTTCTTCGCGTTCCGATGCCAGGCGCAGGATCGTACGCATGAAGTTCTTTCCGCGCGACGCGTAGACCCAACTTGTGCGCAAACACAGCCAATCGCCCTGTGACGCAAGCAATGCCTGCTCGCCTGCGAGCTTGGTGCGGCCATACGCGCTGCGAGGGTTGGGCAGGTCCGTCTCGATGTACGCCGACGACTTAGTGCCGTCAAACACGTAATCCGTCGAATAGTGAATCAGCAAGCAGCCGATTTGCGCCGCCTCTGCTGCAAGTACTGCGACCGCCTCGCCATTGATTTTCTGCGCTGTGGACTCGTCTTGTTCTGCCTGATCGACCGCGGTGTAGGCGGCTGGGTTGATGACGATGTCCGGTCGAAGTTCTCGCAGCGTATTTCGAATCGAATCAGGATTGGCGAGATCAATCCGCATGCGATCAGCTGCGACGACGTCCCCGAGCGGCTGGCACGATCGAACCAACTCCCACCCGACCTGGCCGGTGACGCCGGTGACCAAGATCCTCATGAAGCGAATACCTCAGCGTCGTCCAGCGTTGGCGCGTTCGCGTCTTTGGCGGCGAGTGTGGGCGGGCTGTCGATCGGCCACCGGATGCCGATCCTCGCGTCGTTCCAGCGCACGCTCCGGTCGTACTCAGGCATCCAATATTCAGTGGTCTTGTAGAGAAAATCCGCGCTGTCGCTGCGCACCACGAACGCATGCCCAAATCCGGGCGGAATCCAGAGTTGCTTCTTGTTCTCGGCGCTGAGTTCCACCCCGACCCACTTCCCGAAATTCGGCGACGCGCGGCGCAGATCGACCGCCACGTCGAATACCGCACCGCTCGTCACACGGACCAGCTTGCCCTGCGGTTTGACCACTTGGTAATGGATGCCGCGCAGCACGTTCTTGGCCGAACGCGAATGGTTGTCCTGCACGAAGTCCACGTCGAGGCCGGTCACTTCGCGGAAGACTTTCGCGTTCCAGCTTTCCATGAAGAACCCGCGCTCGTCGCCGAACACCTTGGGTTCGAGTATCAGCACTTCGGGCAATGCGGTCGGCGTGGCCTTCAAAACACTTTCTCCTGCAGCAGGCGCAGCAAGTACTGGCCGTATTCGTTCTTCTTGAGCGGCTCGGCCGCTTGGCGCACCTGCTCGGCGTCGATCCATCCGGCACGAAACGCGATTTCTTCCGGGCACGCGACCTTGAGTCCTTGGCGCTTCTCGATGGTGGCGATGAAGGACGAGGCTTCGAGCAAGGAGTCGTGCGTGCCGGTATCGAGCCAGGCCATGCCGCGCCCCATGATCTCGACATTGAGTGCGCCGGCTTCGAGATAGGCCTGATTCACGCTGGTGATCTCGAGTTCGCCGCGCGCCGAGGGTTTGACCGCTGCCGCGATGTCCACGACGTCGTTGTCGTAGAAGTAGAGCCC
>CAYUYC010000002.1:0-36442 GCA_964448945.1 uncultured Burkholderiaceae bacterium | reverse complement strand
GTTGCCGGAAGCGCCGCCGACGGAATCGAGCGCTTCGACCAACGGTACGCCTGCGGCAAACATCGTCGACAGCGTTCGGGTCCAGCGAGCGATCGTCGCCTTCTTCACGATGTCACCGAAGACCGGGGCACGCAGCAAGAAGCGGTCGATCGCATGCTGCATCTTTGCCGATCGCTTCCATGACTGGAAGAAGAAGTACAAGCCGCCGCCGAGTGCGCCAAAAATGATGTACCAATAGGCCACGAAGAAATCCGACATCGCGATGACCATCACGGTCGGCGCGGGCAGGTCGGCCCCGAAGTTCTTGAACACGTCCTTGAATGCCGGGATCACGAAAATCATGATCACCGCGGTGATCACCGCAGCGACCACCATCACGGCGGTCGGATAGAACATGGCCGACTTGATCTTGGCTTTGATCGCAAGGGTCTTTTCCTTGTACTCGGCCAAGCGATCGAGCAGGGTTTCAAGAATGCCGGCCTGTTCCGCGGCGGCAATCAAGTTGCAGAACAATGCATCGAAGTACAGCGGGTGCTTGCGAAAGGCAGTGTTCAGGCTCGATCCGGTCTCGACGTCGGAGCGGATGTCGGTCAGTAGCTTGGCCACGGACGGATTGCCGTGGCCGCGCGCGGTGATGTCGAAGGCCTGCAGCAAAGGCACGCCCGCCTTCATCATCGTGGCGAGTTGGCGCGTGAAGATCGCGATGTCCTTTTCGGAGATCTTCTTGCCGCTGCGAAAGGTCTGTTTCTTGACCTTCGTGGCCAGGATGCCCTGACGACGCAAGGTGGCCATGACCACCGCTTCGCCGCCGGCGCGCATTTCGCCTTTGACGATGCGCCCCATTTTGTCCTTGCCTTCCCAGACGAAGATCGATTCGGGTGCTGCCTTGATGGTGCGTGTGGCCATACGTATCTCCGCGGGCTGTGCTGCGCGCTACTCGTTCGTCACGCCCAGCACCTCTTCGATCGAGGTGACGCCTTGCTTCACTTTGATGAGTCCGGATTGACGCAGATCGCGCACGCCTTCGCGTGCGGCTTGTGCTGCGATATCCATGGCGTTGCCATTGCTCAGGATGATGCGCTGAATCTCTTCGGAGACCGGCATGACTTGATAGATGCCGACGCGCCCTTTGTAGCCCGCGTTGTTGCAGTGCTCGCAACCGACGGGCTTATACGGCGACCATGTGCCGTCGATGTCCTCAGCCTTGAAGCCGGCCTGCAACAGCACCGCCTTGTCGAGGTCGACCGGTGCCTTGCAATGAACGCACAGACGTCGCGCCAGCCGCTGCGCCGTGATGAGAATGACCGACGAGGCGATGTTAAAACCTGGGACGCCCATGTTGGCCAGACGTGTCAGCGTCGTGGGCGCATCGTTCGTGTGCAGCGTCGATAGCACCATGTGACCGGTCTGCGCCGCCTTGATGGCGATGTCGGCGGTCTCCAGGTCGCGAATTTCGCCGACCATGATGATGTCCGGATCCTGGCGCAAGAAGGCGCGCAAGGCCGAGGCAAAGGTCAGGCCCGCCTTCTCGTTCACATTGACCTGATTGATGCCCGCCATCTGGATTTCGGCGGGGTCTTCCACCGTCGAAATGTTCACGCCCGGTTGGTTCAGCATGTTGAGGCAGGTGTACAACGACACCGTCTTGCCTGAGCCTGTCGGGCCCGTTACCAACACCATGCCATAGGGGCGTTGCACTGCGTCGACCATCATCTGACGCTGATCAGGGTCGTAACCCAGCGCGTCGATGCCAAGCTTTGCTTGCGAAGGATCGAGAATGCGCATCACGATCTTTTCGCCGTAAAGCGTGGGCAGCGTGGAAACCCGGAAGTCGATTGCTTTGTTCGGCCCGAGCACCAGCTTCATCCGGCCATCTTGCGGCACGCGTTTTTCCGAGATGTCCAGTTTGGAGATGACCTTGATCCGTGCGGCCAGCTTTTCTTTGATGACGAGCGGCGGTTGCGACATTTCGCGCAATTCACCGTCCACGCGGAATCGGATCCGGTAGAACTTCTCATAGGGCTCGAAATGCAAGTCCGACGCGCCCATGTTGATCGCATCGAGCATGACTTTTTGCAGGAAGCGCACGACCGGCGCATCGTCGACATCCGTATCGCCGCCAACCTGCGACGGATCTTCGATCTGCGGCTCGTCGAGCTCGATGTTCAGATCGTCGCCAGCCAGCTCACTGAGCTTCGCCTCGGTCGACTTCGAGATCTGCTCGACCAAGCGCAGCAGCTTCTCGTGTTCCACGACGACCGGGTCCACCAGCATCTGGGTCTGGAACTTGATCTGATCGATGGCTTGCAGATTGGTCGGGTCCGACATGGCAACCGCAAGACGGTTGCCACGCTTGCGCAGCGCCATCACGCGCAAGCTCATGACCAGCTTCGGATCAATGGTCTCAACGGGGATCTGCGTGATGTCGACCGCCGCGAGATCAAGTAGCGGGTGCCCGAATGTCTGCGCGCAGAACAACGCCAAGTCGGCGTGATCGATGGCCTTGGCGCCGATCAGTTCATCGATGAACAGTGTGCCCGCGCCGTGCGCCTTCTTGGTGATCGTGTTCGCTTGTTCTTGGCTCAGCCGCCCACCCTGAACGAGCGCGCGCGCCAGGCCAGGCAATGCGGGGACAGACGGAGTAGATGACGGCGAAATAGCGACCATGCCGAGGCGCGAAATGAGAGGTGCGACATGCCCTCTCGAAGTTCAGGTTTTGCGAGGGATACTGCCTCTAGGTCCGTGACTTGTAAAGGAAAATGCCCTTGTCACGGACGCGTCGCGACGAGCTTTGGTTGCGGATAAGACAACGGTGTCAGCCGATGTGCCGCACTTCGAGTCGGGCAGGCGATTTTTGCGCTTGTGCCGATGCTCGTGCTCTGTGGAATTGGTGGATCGATCTGAAGGAATCTGCGAGGAGTCATCCATGCAGACAATGACCGACCAGCGGGAAGATACTGGTCGGGGTGAGAGGATTCGAACCTCCGGCCTCTACGTCCCGAACGTAGCGCTCTACCAGGCTAAGCTACACCCCGATGTCCAAGGCGACTCACTGAGTACGGGTCGCCGAGAAAGCGCATAAGTCTAGCAGAGTTTGTTTGAAGGGCGAATCTTCGAAGTCATGAATGGCGGCGGCGGCGAGTTCGCCTTCGCGGCGCGCGCATTCGCGGGTGTACTCAAGTGCGCCGCTTGCGTGCAGCGCCTTGAGGATGGGGGCGATTTCCGGCTCGTCATCGCTGCTGATGGCTGCGCGTACGAGATCGCGGTCGGTAGGTCCGCCGTGGTCGCGCAGATAGATGAGCGGCATGGTCGGTTTGCCTTCGCGTAGGTCGTCGCCGACGTTCTTGCCGGTTTCTTCCACGCTTCCGGAGTAGTCGAGTACATCGTCGACCAATTGAAATGCCGTGCCGATGTGTCGGCCATAGGCTGCGCACGCTGCCTCCGTTGCGGCGTCGGCTCGAGCGAGGATGGCGGCAAGTTGCGCCGATGCCTCGAAGAGTCTGGCGGTCTTGAACCGGATGACCTCGAGATAGCGTTGTTCGGACACGTCCGGGTCATGGCAATTGATGAGTTGCAGAACCTCACCTTCCGCAATCGTGTTGGTCGCATCCGACAGCACGGACATGATCCGCATCAAGCCGGGCTCGACCATCATCTGGAACGAGCGGGAATACAAGAAGTCACCGACAAGCACGGACGCCGCATTTCCAAACACCGCGTTGGCGGTCTTGCGGCCGCGGCGCAGACCGGATTCATCGACCACGTCATCGTGCAGCAGGGTTGCGGTATGGATGAACTCCACCACTGCTGCCATCTCGTGTCGGTAGGCGCCGGTGTTGCCAAGTGCGCCGGACATCAGCAGCAATAGCGCCGGGCGTAGCCGTTTTCCGCCCGCAGCAATGATGTATTCGGCGATCGAGTTGATCAGCGGAACTTCCGAGCGCAAGCGCGCGCGAATGACATGATCGACCGCGCGCATGTCGTCGGACACGGGGGCGAGCAGTTCGGTGAGCGTCAAGAGATTCCTCGGCGGGGAGTTCGCAACATGCTGTTTTACAAGGGGTTTTTGACATGTGGCGCGTGGGTCGATATTATAGCCAGTTCCCGTTTCACGTTTAGTCGGCGGGGATCATCAATTTGTGCGAGAGGTCAACATGTACGCGGTCATAAAAACTGGCGGCAAGCAGTACAAAGTCGTCGCCGGCGAGAAGATCAAGGTAGAACAGATACCTGCGGAAGTTGGCTCCGAAGTCACGATCGACCAAGTATTGGCCATCGGCGAAGGCGAACAGATCAAGTTCGGCACGCCGCTCGTGACTGGGGCAACTGTCAAGGTAACGGTCGTTGGCCATGGCCGACACGACAAGGTGCGCATTTTCAAGATGCGTCGCCGCAAGCATTATCAGAAGCGTCAGGGTCACCGGCAGAATTTCACCGAGATCCGTGTCGACGCGATCAACGCGTAACGCGCGGAATCGAAGGAGCAAGACATGGCACACAAAAAGGCAGGCGGTTCCTCGCGCAATGGTCGCGACTCCGAAGCGAAGCGCCTTGGCGTCAAGGTCTATGGTGGCGAAGCGATCAACGCCGGCAGCATCATCGTGCGTCAGCGCGGAACGCAATTCCATGCTGGTGAGAACGTCGGTGTGGGCAAGGATTACACCCTGTTCGCATTGAAGGACGGCACCGTTCAGTTCGGCATCAAGGGCGCGCTCAAGAAGCACATGGTTTGGGTCGTCCCGGCCTAAACAACCGCCTTCGCATCGCGGAAGGCCACGCATTGTCGTGGCCTTTTTCGTTTGTCCGATAGGCTGCAGGAGCCAACATGAAGTTCGTCGACGAAGCGCGGATCGAAGTCCACGCCGGCAATGGCGGTAACGGCGCGGTGTCGTTTCGCCGAGAGAAATACATCCCATTCGGCGGACCGGACGGCGGTGACGGCGGGCGTGGCGGCAGCATTTACGCGGTGGCCGATCGCAACATCAACACGCTGGTCGACTATCGATACACGCGCATGTTTCGCGCGCGCAACGGCGAGGGTGGGCGCGGCGCGGATTGCAACGGCAAAGGGGCCGACGACATCACGCTGCGCGTCCCGGTCGGCACGCTGATCTCCGACATGGTGACGCAAGAAGTCGTCGCCGATCTGACCCAACACGGACAGATCGCACTGCTCGCGAAAGGTGGCGACGGCGGTCTCGGGAACCTGAATTTCAAGTCCAGCACCAACCGCGCGCCGCGACAGAACACGCCGGGCCGCGAAGGCGAATCGCGCGAACTGCATCTCGAACTCAAGGTGTTGGCCGATGTGGGTCTGCTGGGCATGCCCAATGCCGGCAAATCGACCTTCATCACCGCGGTGAGCAATGCCCGTCCCAAGGTCGCGGACTATCCGTTCACGACGCTGCACCCCAACTTGGGGGTGGTGCGGATCGGTCAAGAAAAGAGTTTCGTGATCGCCGACATCCCCGGTTTGATCGAAGGAGCCGCCGAGGGCGCGGGGCTGGGGCACCAGTTTCTTCGGCATTTGCAGCGCACGCGCATCCTTCTGCACTTGGTCGATTTGGCGCCGTTTGACGAGGGCGCCGATCCGGTGCGCGATGCCAAGGCCATTGTCGAAGAACTGCGCAAGTACGACCCCGCGCTTTACGCCAAGCCGCGTTGGCTCGTGCTCAACAAGCTCGACATGATTCCCGAAGACGAGCGTGCCGCGCGCATCAAGGATTTCGTCAAGCGCTTCAAATGGAAAGGGCCGGTGTTCTCGATCTCGGGCCTGACGCGTGAAGGTTGCGAGAGCTTGTGCCTGTCGATCTGGCAAGACATCGAGCGGCAGCGCGCGCTCGAACTGGCGCGCGAAGCTGCCGACGAAGGTGAAACCGATGTGCGTTTTGCCGCCGATCGCAATCCATCGTCCGGCGACTGAATCCCAACCATTCCTTCACCTGGTCAACGCATATGAAGTCAGTCATTCAGGATGCACGGCGTGTGGTGGTCAAGGTCGGCTCCAGTCTGGTGACCAATGATGGTCGTGGCCTCGACCTGACCGCGATTTCGCGTTGGGCGCAGCAGATCGCGCGTTTGCGGGCTGCGGGCAAGGATGTCGTGCTGGTGAGTTCCGGCGCGATCGCCGAGGGGATGCAACGTCTGGGTTGGGACAAACGCCCGGGCGACATCAACGAATTGCAGGCCGCCGCCGCCGTTGGCCAGATGGGATTGGCGCAGGCCTACGAGTCGGAATTCCGCGCGCATGGTGTGGGCACCGCCCAGGTATTGCTCACCCATGCCGACCTCGCCGATCGCACCCGCTATCTGAACGCGCGCGGGACCTTGCTCACGCTGCTGCGCTATGGCGTCGTGCCCATCATCAACGAGAACGACACCGTCGTGACCGATGAAATCAAGTTCGGCGACAACGACACCCTGGGCGCGCTCGTGACCAATCTGATCGAAGGCGATGCGCTCATCATCCTGACCGATCAGCGCGGGTTGTACAGCGCCGATCCGCGCAAAGATCCTGCCGCGCGCTTCATCGACGAGGCACGTGCGGGCGATCCTGTGCTCGAAGCCATGGCCGGCGGTGCCGGCAGTTCGATCGGCCGCGGCGGCATGATCACCAAGATCCTGGCAGCCAAGCGCGCCGCGATGTCCGGTGCGCACACCGTCATCGCATCGGGCCGTGAGGCCGATGTGCTCGTGCGGTTGGGCGCGGGTGAAGCGATCGGCACGCAACTCGCCGCGCAGACCTCGCTGCTCTCGGCGCGCAAGCAATGGCTGGCCGATCATCTGCAACTCAAGGGCAGTGTGCGTTTGGATGACGGCGCCGTGCGCGCATTGGTCAAGGACGGCAAATCGCTGCTGCCGATCGGCGTTCTCGATGTCGTGGGCGAATTCGCGCGCGGCGATGTGATCGCCTGCATGGACACGAGCGGTCGTGCCGTGGCGCGCGGGCTGGTCAACTACTCGAGCGCGGAAGCACGGCTGATCGCGCGCAAGCCGTCCAGCGAGATCGACGCGGTGCTCGGGTACTTCGAAGAACCCGAACTGATTCACCGCGACAACCTCGTGGTCTTGTAGGCGGGTCAGGGCTCGCCGGCGGCGAGCGGGGGCTCCATGTCCGGGAGTACGTCGTCGTCCATGGGGCGTACCACTTGGCGCAGATAGCGCGGCTCGCGCGAACGTGCCTTGACCGCATGGCTGGCGGGCACATCGACGCGCTTGCCGCGAAAGACAAACCGCGCCAATTCGTTGAGTGCCAGCGAATAGACGTCGCGCTTGAACTCGATGACTGCGTCCAGCGGGACCCAATAGTCCTGCCAGCGCCAGGCGTCGAACTCGGGATGATCGGTTGTACGCAAGCAGATGTCGGTATCGCGGCCGGCCATGCGCAGCAGATACCAGATCTGTTTTTGGCCGCGGTAATGCCCGCGGATTTCGCGTTTGATGTAGCGGTCGGGAACCTCGTAGCGCAACCAGTCGCGGGTTCTGCCCAGGATCTTGACGTGTTCGGGCATCAAGCCGATTTCCTCGTGCAGCTCGCGGTACATCGCCTGCTCGGGCGATTCACCGTACTTGATGCCGCCTTGAGGGAACTGCCATGAATGCTCGTTGACGCGCTTGCCCCACCAGACCTGACTCTTTTGGTTGACCAGGATGATCCCGACGTTCGGGCGAAAGCCTTCACGGTCGAGCATCACACCACCTGCATTTGTTTAGAATTGAATCGATTATAAGCACGAAGTTCCATGCCGCTTTGCGGGCTTTTCCGCAGCTCGTCACCGATTCGGGTGATGCAAACTCGCCGGCACGACCGGCTCTCCGTCCAGTCCGATGAAAGCCTCCCAGTTCTTCATTTCCACGCTCAAAGAAGCGCCCGCCGATGCCGAAGTGGTGTCGCAAAAACTCATGCTGCGTGCGGGCATGATCAAGAAGCTTGCCGCAGGCATTTACAACTACATGCCCATGGGGCTGCGCTCGATCCGCAAGATCGAGAAGATCATCCGCGAGGAAATGAACCGCGCCGGCGCGATCGAACTGCTGATGCCCGTGGTGCAACCTGCCGAGCTTTGGCAGGAGTCGGGCCGTTGGGAGAAGTACGGCCCCGAGCTGCTGCGCATCAAGGACCGCCACGATCGCGATTTCATCATCCAGCCGACCTCGGAAGAAGTCATCACCGACATCGCGCGCCAGGAGATCAAGAGCTACCGTCAATTGCCGGTCAACTGGTATCACATCCAGACCAAGTTCCGCGACGAGCGCCGTCCGCGCTTCGGCGTGATGCGCGGGCGCGAATTCACGATGAAGGACGCCTATTCCTTCGACCGTGACCTGGCTGGCGCGCAAAAGAGCTACGACGCGATGTATGCGGCCTATGTCCGCATCTTCACCCGCATGGGCCTCACCTTCCGTGCGGTCGCGGCCGATACCGGCGCGATCGGCGGCGACCGCTCGCATGAATTCCAGGTCATTGCCGACACCGGCGAGGACCTGATCGCCTATTGCCCGACCAGCGATTACGCTGCCAATGTCGAACTGGCAGAAGGCCTGCCGTTGATCGCCGAGCGTGCCGCCCCGGCCGAGCCGCTGGTCAAAACACCCACGCCGGGCAAAGCCAAATGCGAAGACGTGGCCGAACTGCTGGGCTTGCCGCTCACGCGCACCGTCAAATCGATCGTGCTCGCGGTCGATCGCACCGACGAGCGCGGGGACATCGTCGGGCCGGCGCAAGTCTGGTTGCTGCTGCTGCGCGGCGACCATGAGCTCAACGAGGTCAAGGCCGGCAAGGTCGCGGGGCTCAGGAACGGCTTTCGTTTCGCGACCGAAAGCGAGATCGTCGAACACTTCGGCTGCAAGCCCGGCTACCTGGGCCCGATCGGCATGAAGAAGCCGGTGCATGTGGTGGCCGATCGCACCGTCGCCAACATGAGCGACTTCGTCTGCGGCGCGAACGAGGCCGATTTCCACTACACCGGCGCGAACTGGGAGCGCGATGTGCTGCCGACGCTGGCCGGCGGCGCCGAGGCGTATGCGGTGGCCGATCTGCGCAATGTCGTCGCGGGCGATCCTTCGCCCGACGGCAAAGGCGTGCTCGCGATCCAGCGTGGCATCGAGGTCGGCCATGTGTTCTACCTCGGCACCAAGTATTCCAAGGCGCTCAACGCCACCTACCTCGACGAGAACGGCAAGCCGCAAATCATCGAGATGGGCTGTTACGGCATCGGCGTCACGCGTTTGCTCGGCGCCGCGATCGAACAGAACCACGACGCCAAGGGCATCATCTGGCCGACGCCGATCGCGCCGTTCGAAGTCGTCGTTTGCCCCATCGGGGCCGATCGCAGCCAGGCGGTGCGTGCGGCCGCCGAGCGGGTGCACGACGAACTGGCGGCCGCCGGCATCGATGTGCTGCTCGATGATCGCGGCGAACGCCCCGGCGCCATGTTTGCCGATTGGGAACTCGTGGGCGCGCCGTATCGCATCACGATCGGCGACCGCGGGCTCAAAGACGGCAAGGTCGAGTTCCAGCATCGCCGCGATGCCGCCGCAGAATCGGTCGCCCTGGCCGAAGTGGTCGGCAAGACCATCGAGCGCGTGCGCGCCGATCTGAGCGATCAGTAAGCGCCAACGATCGCCATGGACATCATGACCCTGCGTCGCCACATCCTGCGCAACATCGGCGGGCGCGCTCGCCGTGTCTGCGCGGCGGCGTGTCTGCTGGCCTGGGCGACCGTCGCGCACGCCGGGGCACAACGCGAGGAGCAATTGGCCGATTCGGTGCGGACCTTGCTGGCGAGCCAGATCGCCGACGCCGCACCGCCCGAGCCGGTCTTCAACGATTTCGACGAACGCCTCGCCTATCTGAATTGGCTCGGCGACATGGGCAACCGGCTGCAGCGTCGGCAGCCCGACTTTCAGGTGCGCCAGGATTTCCTGCGGTCGGTCTGGTACGAAGCCAAGCGGGCCGGACTCGATCCTTCGCTCGTGCTCGGGCTGATCGAAGTCGAGTCGGCGTTTCGCAAGCACGCGATCTCGCATGTGGGCGCGCGCGGCTACATGCAGGTCATGCCGTTCTGGACGCGCCAGATCGGCAATGGCGAACCGCGCACGCTGTTCGACATGCGCTCCAACCTGCGCTACGGCTGCACGATCCTGCGCTATTACCTCGACATCGAGAAGGGCAACCTCTACCTCGCGCTCGGGCGTTACAACGGCAGCCGCGGCCGGCCCGAATATCCGCGCGCCGTGCAATCGGCATGGAAGCGTTGGCAGCAGCCTGGGGCCGCACCATCGCGTTCTGCGTCGGGCGACGGCAAGCGCACCGCGATGTGACCGGCGGCGCGGACCATGGATCACACCTTCGTCTCCGCCACACTGCTGCTTTTGCTGGTCACCGATCCGTTCGGCAACATCCCCATCTTCATCGCGGCGCTCAAGGACGTCGCGATCGAGCGCAAGCCGTTCGTCATCGCGCGCGAGTGCGCGTTTGCCTTCGCGTTGCTGTTGTTGTTCCTGTTCTTCGGCGACAGCGTGATGGGCGCCTTGCGCCTGTCCAATCTGTCCTTGCAGATCGGCGGCGGGATCATCCTGTTTCTGATCGCCTTGCGCATGATCTTCCCGCGCGCGGATGCGGCATCGAGCCATGCCTCCGAGGGCGAGCCCTTCATCGTTCCGCTGGCGGTGCCGGCATTGGCCGGACCATCGGCGCTGGCTACGGTGATGCTGTTGTCGGCGCAGGCGCCCAATCGCATGCCGGAATGGATCGGGGCGCTTGGTGTCGCGATGGTGGTGTCGATCGTCGTGCTGCTCGCCGCTGAACGTCTCGAGCGTGCGCTGGGCACCCGGCTCATCGTCGCCTTCGAGCGGCTGATGGGGTTGGTGCTGACGGCCGTCGCCGTCGAGATGGTGCTCGCCGGCATGCGGGTGTTTCTCGCCACGCTCTGACGGCGCCGCACCAAAGAAAAAGGGCCGGCATGGCGCCGGCCCCTTGATCGCTCGTTCGAGCGCGCCTGGATTACTTCAGGTGCGCGGAGACGAACTTGGCGAGGTCGAACATCGACGCTTGCGCCTTGCCGCCGAACAAGGTCTTGAGCTTGTCATCGGCGTTGATCATGCGCTTGTTGACCTTGTCTTGCAGGCCGAACTTCTTGATGTAGTCCCAGATCTTCTTGGTGGCGCCCGGACGCGGAATCGGGGCGGCGCCAATGATCGCGGCCAACGTTGCCGACGGGGTCAGTTCCTTGAGCAGCGCGGGATTGGCAGCGCGCTTCTTCTTCGGGGCGGCGGCCTTCTTGGCGACAGGCTTCTTGGCCGGAGCGGCCTTCTTCGCCGGGGCAGCCTTCTTGGCGGCGGGCTTCTTGGCAGCGACCTTCTTGGCCGGAGCGGCCTTCTTCGCCGGGGCCTTCTTGGCGACAGGCTTCTTGGCGGGAGCGGCCTTCTTCGCCGGGGCGGCCTTCTTGGCGACAGGTTTCTTGGCAGCGGCCTTCTTCGCCGGCGCCTTCTTCGCAGCTTTCTTTGCAGTTGCCATGGTGCGGTTCTCCTAGGGAAAGGGCGCCAAACAGGAGTTTGCGGCGCTGTCAATCATGACGCGCGCAGCATCGGCGAAGAAAAAACGAATGTCAAGGAATTTGGATGAAAAGGAATGGGCTGTTGTGCATTTTCTCTAGGGGGCTGTGGGCGAAATCGTCACGCGAAGTGGTTCGTGTGCATATGGTCGAGACACTATCCGTACTAAACTTAGAGCCGCTCGGAAAGGGTTGACTCTAGATTTAGCGCTTCTCCTGGCGTCAGCAACCCGGGGTCAGCGACCCATCGGGCCTCCTCGGCCACCGAAGGGAGAACCACCGCCCATCAAGCCCTTCATGCCTCGCATCATCTTGGCGAGGCCGCCCTTTTGCATCTTCTTCATCATCCCCTGCATCTGCTCGAACTGGCTGAGCAGGCGATTCACTTCCTGTACCGGCACGCCCGCACCTGCGGCGATGCGACGCTTGCGACTGGCCTTGATCAATTCGGGCTTGGCGCGTTCGAGACGGGTCATCGAATTGATGATCCCTTCCATGCGCCGCACCTGCTTCTCGGCCTGCCCCATGTCGGCCTGACCGGCGGCGGCTTGGAATTGCGCAGGCAGTTTGTCGAGCAGCCCGGACAGCCCGCCCATCTTCTTCATCTGACCGAGCTGGGCCTTGAAGTCATCGAGATCGAAGCCGCCGCCCTTCTTGAACTTCTCGGCCATCTGCTGGGCCGCTTCGATGTCCACGCCCTTTTGCGCTTCTTCGACCAGGGCGAGGATGTCGCCCATGCCGAGAATGCGCTGCGCCATGCGGTCGGGATGGAAGACCTCCAGGCCATCGAGCTTCTCGCCGATGCCGGCGAACTTGATCGGCTTGCCGGTGACATGCCGCACCGACAATGCCGCGCCGCCGCGCGCATCGCCGTCGAGCTTGGTGAGCACCACACCGGTCAGCGGCAATGCATCGCCGAAAGCCTTGGCGGTGTTGACCGCGTCCTGGCCGGTCATCGCGTCGACGACGAACAGGGTTTCGATCGGATCGAGCGCGTCGTGCAGTGCGCGGATCTCGGCCATCATGGCCTCGTCGATGCCCAGGCGGCCGGCGGTATCGACGATCACCACGTCGTGGTAATGCCGCTTGGCCCAATCGATCGCGGCGCGGCCGATGTCGACCGGCTTCTGGTCGGGCGTCGAGGGGAAGAAGTCGACCCCCACTTGTCCGGCGACGGTTTCCAATTGCTTGATGGCCGCCGGGCGGTAGACGTCGGCCGAAACGACGAGGACCTTCTTCTTGAGGGATTCCTTGAGCCACTTCGCGAGCTTGGCGGTGGTGGTCGTCTTGCCCGCGCCTTGCAGACCGGCCATCAGGATGATGGCGGGCGGCGTGGTGGCGAAGTTGAGTTCCGCGGCCTTGGCATCGGCGCTGCCGCCGATGATGGCGGTGAGCTCGCGCTGCACCACACCCACCAAGGCCTGACCCGGCGAGAGCGACGCGATGACTTCTTGCCCCAGCGCGCGGGCTTTGACGTTGGCGATGAATTCGCGGACCACCGGCAGCGCAACGTCGGCCTCGAGCAGGGCCAGACGCACCTCGCGCAGCATGTCGGCCGAATTCGCTTCGGTGATGCGCGCTTCGCCGCGCATGGTCTTGACGACCTTGGCGAGGCGTTGGGACAGGTTGTCGAACATGAGGACTCCTTGGCGAGGGGCCGATTCTACGCGGCGCCCCGCAATGCCATGACCGCGTTCAGCGCGCCATGAAGACCCATCGCTTGGCGACGTAGAACACCAGACCGGCGGTGGCGATCAGGGTGATCGCCAAGGCCGATTGATAGGACAGCGGCGTCAACTGGAGCAGGGCCAGCAGCGCCAATTCGTCGATGACCACGGCGCCCAGCGACATCGCCACGAACCGCGGCAAGGCACTGCGATGCGGTTGATGGCTCGCGAAGGCCCAGCGTCGCAGTCCGGCGTAAGCCACGACCGAAGCGAGCAGGATGCCCGCGACATTGACGGCAAGCTTGATGATCGGCGCGAGTTCGTACTCGGTGAACAGACCGAGAACCTCGATCGCGACGACGGCGACCACCATGTCGGTCGCCGCAGCGATGCCGCCGACGATCAGAAAACGCAGGAATTGATTGAACATCGGCGAGGCAATGGGGCGGGGTGTGCGCAAGACGCTGGCGCAGCACGACAGGACGCGCATGCGATGTGCGGATTCTAGTCGACGCGTGCCGCTCGCGCGGCGTCTCTGCGACAATGCGGGCCGCGGGTCGGCGTCTGGCGTGGCCCCGGCATGATTCCCCTTCCCGATCCCGTGTTTCCACTTCCTCTTCGCGCCTTGTTGCTTGCCGCCATGGTCATGGCGGCCGGATGCGCGACTGCGCCGGCGCAAGATCCGGCGGCCGTGGCGCGCGCGCTGGCGTCCGGCACCTGGGCGATGACCCAGGGCGCAACGGCGCCCGACGGCTGGGTGCGCTGGAAGGTCAGGCGCGACAAGAAGGAGACCGCCTATTCCGTCGTGCTCGACGAAGTGCCGCAATGGGAGGGCGACACGCGCGTCCAGGCGGTGCTCAAGGCGGTGGCCGATGGTTCCGCCTCCGGGCTGCGGCGCGATCTGCCGATCGATCTGGCGCAAGGCAGCGTCTTGCGCTGGCAATGGAAGGTGAGCGAACTGATCGCCGATGCCGACAACACGCGCCGCGATCTCGAAGACGCGCCGGTGCGCGTGATGCTGATCTTCGAGGGGGATCGCGCCAAGCTGCCCTTGCGCGAACGCATCGTCGCCGACCAGGTGCGCCTGCTCACCGGCAATGAGTTGCCCTACGCAACGCTCATGTACATCTGGGAGAACCGGCAACCCGAAGGCACGGTGATCGACAACGCCTACACCTCGCGGGTCAAGATGGTCGTTGCCCAAACCGGACGCGAAGGCGTCGGGCGCTGGCAATGGCGCGAGCGCGATGTGGTCGAGGACTTCCGACGCGCGTTCGGCGAAATGCCGGGCCGCGTGCTGGGTGTGAGCGTGATGACCGATTCCGACAACACCGGCGCGCACGTCACCGCCTATTACGGCGAATTCCAATTCGTCGCGCCGCGCCAGCAATTGGCGCAATGAACCTGCGTCCCGACGGCGCCCGGCGCGGCGCCGTCATCGTGCATTCATCGATCTGACTTCTTGGCGCAATCCGCAGCCCATAGCGTGCGTGCATTCGCAATGGATCTACGCATGGAGGTTGCATGGCCAAGGACAGTTTTCCCTCGCCGTTTGCCGCGTTGTTCGCGCCGGCCGAGGTCGAGCGCCGCAGCGGCGGCGGTTTGCTCGCGTTGCCCAAGCGCATGATCGAAGGCACGCGCGCGCGCATCGAGATCACGCGCACGAAGCTGGGCCGCCCGGCGGTCGCCAAACGCATTCAATCGCAGGAAGTGCATGGCTTCACCGTCGGCTTTGCGCGCACGCCGGCCGAAGTGCGTGAAGCACAACGCTTGCGCTACAAGGTGTTTGCCGAAGAAATGGGCGCCGGCTTGGCGCATGTGGTCGACGAAGAAGGCCGGCGCATCGATCAGGACATGTTCGACCGGTTTTGCGACCACCTGATCGTGCGCGACAACAAGACGCTGCAGGTGATCGGCACCTATCGCATCCTCGCGCCGCATGCCGCCAAGAAGATCGGCTGCTATTACAGCGAGAGCGAATTCTTTCTGACCCGGCTTGCGCATCTGCGCCACAACATGGTCGAACTGGGGCGTTCGTGCGTGCACCAGGACTATCGCAGCGGCGCGGTGATCATGCTGTTGTGGAAGGGGATCGCCGAGTACATGCGCGCGGGCGGCTACGAACACCTGATCGGTTGTGCCAGCATCAGCATGCGCGACGGCGGGCATACCGCGGCCTCGCTGTATCGCGCGCTGGAGGCCAAGCATCTGGCGCCGGCCGAATATCAGATCTTCCCGCGGCTCGCGCTGCCGATCGAGAAGCTCGACACCACGCTCGAGGTGGAAGCGCCGCCGCTCGTGAAAGGCTATCTGCGTGTCGGCGCGATGATCTGCGGCGCACCGGCCTGGGATCCCGATTTCAACTCGGCCGACTTCCTGATGTTGTTGTCCTTGTCGCGCATGAGCGAGCGCTACCGCAAGCATTTCTTCGGCGCTTGATCGGCCGGTCGGGCGCGTCGGGCTTGCCCAAAACGCGCGTCCGACCGACGCGTGCAATGCCGCACACCTTCGCGTATGGTGCGCGGCATGCACGAGTTCACCTCCGCCCTGGCCAATGATTACGCCGGTCTCGCGCTCGCGAATGTGAGCACCGAGTACCCGAGTCATGTGCAGCACCTCATGCACGGCGATGAAGATGCGCGCACGCCGCGGCAATTGCACCCGGCCTTCTTCGGCAGCTACGACTGGCATTCGAGCGTGCACATGCATTGGCTGCTCGTGCGCTGCATTCGTTTGCATCGGCGCATTCCGCTCGCGCGGCCGGTGGTCGAGACGCTGAACGCCCATCTCACGCCCGACCATGTGGAAGCGGAGCGCGCCTATCTGCGCGTCGACGGCCGCGCGGCGTTCGAGCGACCTTACGGATGGGCCTGGCTGCTCAAGCTCGCGCACGAGGCCGAATTGTTGGCGCAGGCCGAACCGGTCGCGCGGCGATGGTCCGACGCGATCGATCCGCTCGCGCGCGATCTGGCGCTGCGCCTGCGCGAGTATCTGCAGCGTGCGCCGTATCCGCAGCGCGGCGGGGCGCATGGCAACACCGCCTTCGCGCTGGCTTTCGCGTTCGAATGGGCGAGTCAGGCCGGCGACACCTTGTTGGCCAAGGCGATTCGCGAGACCGCCGAGCGCTGGTACGGGCGCGACAAGGACTATCCCGCGCGCTACGAGCCGAGCGCCGATGAATTCTTGTCGGCGGGGTTGTGCGAGGCCGCGCTGATGCAGCGGCTGATGACCGGGCTCGGCTTCTCGGTCTGGTGGGGCGAGTTCTGCCCCAAGGGCGAAGACTTCGCGGTGTGGCTTGCGCCGGCCAACGTCGGCGATCGCAAGGATCCCAAGCTCGCGCATCTCGATGGGCTCAACCTGTCGCGTGCGTGGTGCATGCGGCGTTTGCGTCCCGCGGTCGGGCCGCAACAGGCGCTGCAATTCGACCAGGCGATCACCGCGCATCTCGAAGCGGCGCTGCCGCAGGTATCGGGCGGCGCGTATGTCGGCAGCCATTGGCTCGCCAGCTTTGCCGCACTTGCGTTGACCGACTGAACATCAACCGGCGCGCGTGGCGTGCCATGTGGGAGTCCCAATGAACGACAAGGACTTGTCCGATCGATTGGCGATCCTCATCGATGCCGACAATGCGCAGCCGTCGATCATCGAAGGGCTGCTCGCCGAAGTGGCCAAACTCGGCGTCGCCAGCGTCAAGCGCATCTACGGCGATTGGACCACGCCCAATCTGGGCGGTTGGAAGAAAGTGCTGCTCGAGCATTCGATCCAGCCGATCCAACAGTTTCGCTACACCGTGGGCAAGAACGCGACCGACAGCGCCATGGTCATCGACGCGATGGACCTGCTCTACAAAAAGCAGTTCGACGGGTTTTGCATCGTGTCGAGCGACAGCGATTTCACCCGACTGGCGTCGCGCATCCGCGAAGAAGGGCTCACGGTCTACGGGGTGGGCGAGCGCAAGACGCCCTCGGCCTTCGTCTCGGCCTGCGATCGTTTCATCTACACCGACGTGCTGTTGTTCAAGGACGAGCCGGATGCGAGCGCCACGGGCAAATCGGCCGATGAACTCGGCCGCGACGCCAAGCTCGTGGGCCTGCTGCGCAGCGCCATCGATGCAGCCTCGGACGACGACGGATGGGCGCATCTGGGCGGCGTGGGGAGCAATGTGGCCAAACAGGCGCCCGATTTCGATCCGCGCAATTGGGGCTACAAAAAGCTCAGCGATTTGCTCGGTGCGATGAGTCAGTTCGAGGTCAAGCGCGAGAAAGGCCCGCCGCCGTCGATCCTCGTACGGGTGCGGCGCGCGAAGTCGGGGCGCTAGCGGCGTTTGCACGGCGCCCACGCGCGCCGGCGTATGCGGTCAACCGACGCGCGTTCGGCGACGGCGTTTGGCGCAGGACGGCGGGCCAGCGCACCGTATCATCGCGGCCATGCTCGCTTATCGCCACGCCTTCCATGCCGGCAACCATGCCGACGTCCTCAAGCATCTCGTGCTCATGCAGGTGCTGCGCTACCTCGGCGAGAAGGACAAGCCGTACTGGCTGATCGACACCCATGCCGGTGCCGGCGGCTACGCGCTCGACGAGAAATACGCGCAACAGCATGCCGAATACGTGCAAGGCATAGGGCGCCTCTGGACGCGCGACGATCTGCCGCCCGAGGTGGCGGATTACGTGGCCCTGGTGCGCCGCTTCAATTCGAGCGGGCCGCTGCGGCATTACCCAGGCTCGCCCGAAGTCGCGGCGCAATTGCTGCGCGAGCAAGACCGCTTGCGCCTGTACGAATTGCATCCGACCGACCATCGTTTGCTCGATGCGAAGTTCGGCAAACGCCGCAACACCGAGGTGCGCAAGGGCGATGGCTATGCCGGGCTCAAGGCGCAGTTGCCGCCGCCTTCACGGCGCGCGGCGGTGCTCATCGATCCGTCCTACGAACTCAAGAGCGATTACGCCCAGGTGGTCAGCGCAGTGCGCGATGCGCTCCAGCGGTTTGCCGAATGCGTGCTCATGGTCTGGTACCCGGTGCTCAAGCGTCCCGAACCGCTGCAATTGCCGCAACGTCTCAAGCCGCTTGCACCCAAGAGCTGGTTGCATGTGCGCATGACCGTGCAAGCGCCGGGTCCTGACGGTTTCGGCCTGCTCGGCAGCGGCATGTTCATCCTCAATCCGCCGTGGGTCCTGCATGACACCCTGGCGCGTGTGATGCCCTGGTTGACCGCAGCGCTGGCCCAGTACGAGGGTGCGAACTTCGTGCTCGAACAGCACGCGGTCTAGCGCCGTGCACCCGAGCGTCGTTGCAGGTGTCGCCGGCGCTGTGCTTCAGTGGGCGGCGGCGGGTGTGTCGAGCAATCGTTCGATCGCTTGCGTGATCCGCGCCGGAGGGGTCATCGGCGCATAGCGCGCGACGACCTGTCCATCACGATCGATCAGGAACTTGGTGAAATTCCATTTGATGGCGGTGGAACCGAACAAGCCGGGCTTGCTGCTGCGCAGGTATCGGAACAGCGCGTGCGCGTCGGGTCCGTTCACCTCGATTTTGGCGAAGAGCGGAAAGTCGACGGCATACCGCGTGGAGCAAAACTGCGCGATCTCATCTTCGGAGCCGGATTCCTGCGCACCGAACTGATTGCACGGGAAGGCGAGGACGGCGAATCCGCGGTCACGAAAGCGCGAGTAAAGGTCCTGAAGCTCGGCGTATTGCGGGGTGAATCTGCACGCGCTCGCGGTATTGACAACGAGCAGGACTTTGCTACGGAATGCGTCGAGCTTGACCTCGGTGCCGTTGATCGCGACTGCGGAGAAGTCGTAGACGCCAGGGGATGTGATGGAGTTCACAAAGGTTGTGTGCCGTACGCGCCTTGGCTTCGACCGGTCGTCGCCTTATCCGAATACGCAAGCGCAAACATTGATTTAAATCCAAACGGGGGCGGGTTGCAGTATGTCACCGTCCAGCCCTCGATGGTTACGCTGGAGAAGAACAATGAAACTCCCCATGGACGAGGGCATCGCCGCTGCCGAGTTCACGCGGTGGATCGATCGCCTGCACGCCTGCACGACGCGCGACGGATTGCGCGACTGGTTTGCGTTGCCCGGGCCGGCAGTGCGCGGTCCGGTCGAAATTCTGTGGGGCGTGCTCAAGCGCGTGGACAAGGTCTGGCAAGCCGATTGGATGCACACCCCCAATGCTGGCTATGTCACCAGCCTGGTGGCGGACCCGTCCCGCCTGGATCGCATCGTGCGATTCGCTGCCGCCGGCGGCGGATATTCGTTGGTCATGCTGCCGACCGCGACCAGCGGCACCGAAGGTACCTTGACCCATGGCGTGCCGCGCATCGGTGTCGCCTGGAGCGGCGATGCATGCGCCGACCGCGGCTATCTGTTCATCGTGCACGACCCCGCCGGACTCGGACGCGAACTACGCCGCGTGTCGTCGATGGCCTTGCCGCATCTGCATTGGGTCACGCGTGGGCTGATCGCCCGCGAACGCCGCGCGCGCCGCGATCTGTTGTCGGTCAACCTGACCAAGCGTGAGCGCGAGTTGCTCAAGGAAGTCGTGCGCGGACGTCCCGATCGCGAGATCGCCGAACGCAGCGGCCGCAGCCATCACACCATCAAGAATCAGGTGCGATCCATCCTGCGCAAGCTGGGGGTGTCGCGCCGCACGCAGGCGGCCTTCGTGGCCGAGCGCCATAACCTGATCGATACCCACATCGATCCGGTGACGCGCTGGGATTCGCGCTTCGTCAAATGAAGTGCCGGGCGGCGAGCACTGCGCCGCCCGAATTCAAACGATGTTGAGGAACTCCGTGCCGCTCGCGATATCGCGATTCGCGGCACTCTTGGAGTGCAGCTTGATCGACAAGCGCAGGTCGTTGACCGAATCGGCGTTGCGCAGCGCGTCTTCGTAGCTGATCTTGCCTTCTTCGTAGAGGTCGAACAGCGCCTGGTCGAAGGTCTGCATGCCCAGTTCGCGGCCCTTCTTCATCTGTTCCTTGATCTCGGCGACCTCGCCCTTGAAGATCAGATCCGAGATGTAAGGCGTGTTCAGCAGGATCTCGACCGCAGCGACCCGGCCTTTGCTGTTCTTCAACGGCACGAGGCGCTGCGAAATCATCGCCTTGAGGTTCAACGACAAGTCGATCAGCAATTGCTGGCGCCGATCATCGGGGAAGAAGTTGATGATGCGGTCGAGCGCTTGGTTGGCGCTGTTGGCGTGCAAGGTCGCCAGGCAAAGGTGGCCGGTTTCGGCGAACGCCACGGCGAGTTCCATCGTGCCGCGGTCGCGGATTTCGCCGATCTGGATCACGTCGGGCGCCTGGCGCAGCGCGTTCTTGAGCGCGGCCTCCCATGATTCGGTGTCCACACCGATCTCGCGCTGGGTGACGATGCAATTGCGGTGCGGATGCACATATTCGATCGGATCATCGACCGTGATGATGTGGCCGTAGCTGTTCTCATTGCGCCAGCCCACCATCGCCGCCAGCGAAGTCGATTTGCCGGAGCCGGTAGCGCCGACCATGATGACCAGACCGCGCTTGGTCATTGCCACGTCCTTGAGCGACAAGGGCAGGCCGAGTTCTTCAAAGGTCGGGATGCGGGTGTTGATCGTGCGCAGCACCAGTCCGACCTTGCTTTGCTGGATGAAAGCATTGACACGGAACCGGCCGATGCCCGTCGGCGCGATGGCGAAATTGCATTCCATCGATTTTTCGAATTCCGCCGCTTGCTTGTCGTTCATCAACGAGCGCGCCAGTTCGATCGTGTGCTGCGCGGTCAGCGGCTGATTCGACACCGGCTGCATGCGCCCGTCGATCTTGAACGCCGGCGGAAAATCGGCGGTGAGGAAAAGGTCCGAGCCCTTCTTGCTGACGAGCAGACGCAAGAGGTCGTGAACGAATTTGGTGGCTTGTTCGCGTTCCATGCGCTACTCCGTCTAGAGGGTTTGCTGCAAAGGATGTTTCGCTTCCCGGCGCGGCCTGCGCTCAGCCCGGGAAGTTTTCCTTGTTCTGTGCGCGCATGCGCGCTTCGGCCGGGGACACCACATTGCGGCGAACCAGATCGAGCAGGCATTGGTCGAGCGTCTGCATGCCTTGCGCCTGACCGGTCTGGATCGACGAATACATCTGCGCGACCTTGTTTTCGCGGATCAGGTTACGGATGGCAGGCGTACCGATCATGATCTCGTGCGCCGCGACCCGGCCGTTGCCGTCCTTGGTCT
Organism: uncultured Burkholderiaceae bacterium; assembly: GCA_964448945.1. Lineage (GTDB taxonomy): Bacteria > Pseudomonadota > Gammaproteobacteria > Burkholderiales > Burkholderiaceae_E > CAXBRX01. Next base: position 15,006 of record CAYUYC010000002.1, on the reverse strand, counting down.
TGAGCAGCGTCTGGGAAATGACCGCGCGCAGCGATTCGGACAGCATCGCGCGCACCATGTCTTTTTCGGCGGCCGGGAAGACGTCGATGATCCGGTCGATGGTCTTGGCTGCGGAGCTCGTATGCAAGGTGGCGAACACCAAGTGGCCGGTTTCGGCCGCGGTCATCGCCAGGCGGATGGTTTCGAGGTCGCGCATTTCGCCCACCAGGATCACGTCCGGATCCTCGCGCAGCGCCGAGCGCAACGCGTTCGAGAAGCTCAGCGTATGCGGGCCGACTTCGCGCTGGTTGATCAGACACTTCTTCGACTCGTGCACGAATTCGATCGGGTCTTCGATCGTCAGCACGTGCGCGTATTCGTTCTCGTTGACATGGTTGAGCATGGCCGCGAGCGTGGTCGACTTGCCCGAGCCGGTCGGCCCGGTCACCAGCACGATGCCGCGCGGCTGCAGCGAGATTTCAGCGAAGATCTTCGGCGTCGCGAGTTCTTCGAGCGAAAGGATCTTGGTCGGAATCGTGCGCAGCACCGCCGCGGCGCCGCGGTTCTGCACGAAGGCATTCACGCGAAAGCGCGCGAGCCCCGGAATCGCGAAGGAGAAGTCGCACTCGAGGTTCTCTTCGTAGTGCTTGCGCTGTGCGTCGTTCATGATGTCGTAGATCATGCCGTGCACATCTTTGTGTTCCATCGGCGGCAGATTGATTCTGCGTACGTCGCCGTTCACACGGATCATCGGCGGCAGGCCCGACGACAAATGAAGGTCGGAGGCCTTGTTCTTGACCGCAAATGCCAACAGTTCGGAGATGTCCATCCTATAATCCGCGCGCTTCTTCTATTGATCTCGATCGATTATGTCGGCAGTGGCCGAGAACTGGCAAGCAACCTTGTCGCGCGTCGCGCACGCGGCGCACGAGGCAAGACGTAATCCCGGCGATATCACCGTACTCGCGGTATCGAAGGCATTCCCCATCGACGCAGTGATCGCGGCCTTGCAGGCCGGCGCCACATGCTTCGGTGAGAACTACGTGCAGGAAGGCGTCGAGAAGATTCTGGCGTTGCGCGACCACCTCGCGCGTGAAGAACATCACGCCGGCGCGTGCGTGACGCCGCAATGGCACTTCATCGGTCCGATTCAAAGCAACAAATCACGTTTGATCGCCGAGCACTTCGATTGGGTGCATTCGGTCGATCGCCTCAAGATCGCCGAGCGCTTGTCGGCGCAACGGCCCGAGCATTTCCCGCCCTTGCAGGTCTGCGTCCAGGTCAACATCAGCGGCGAAGCGAGCAAGAGCGGTGTGTTGCCCGACGATGCCCCCGCGCTGTGCGCAGCGATTGCGCGATTGCCGCGGCTGCGCCTGCGCGGCCTGATGGCGATTCCCGAGCCCGAAACCGATCCCGCGCGCCAGCGCGTGCCGTTCGCCGACATGCGCCGGCTGTTCGACGCCTGCCGCATGCGTGGCCTCGACATCGACACCTTGTCGATGGGGATGAGTACCGACCTGGAATCCGCCATCCTCGAGGGCGCCACCATCGTGCGCGTCGGCTCGGCGATTTTCGGCGCCCGCGCCAAGTCCGTGGTCTGAGCCGCGTCGCCGGTCAGGCGATATGGATCGCCGCGGTGTTCTTCACCTCTTCCATGACCGCGTAGGTGTGGGTTTCGCGCACGCCGGGCAGGGCCAGCAGCACGCCCCCCAGAAAATCGCGGTAGGCCTGCATATGCGCCACGCGGGTCTTGATCAGGTAATCGAACCCGCCCGCGACCATATGGCACTCCATGATCTCGGGCCGATCCTTGACCGCGGCCTTGAACGCCGCGAACACATCGGGCGTGGTCCGATCGAGCACCACCTCCACGAACACCACCATGCCGCCGCCCAGCAGTTCGGGGTTGAGCTGCGCGTGATAACCGAGGATGTAACGGTCGCGCGTCAGACGCTTGACGCGTTCATTGACCGCAGTCGGCGACAAATGCACTGCCTCGGCCAGTTTCAGCGTCGACATCCGGCCGTCGGTTTGCAGCAGACGCAGGATGCGCCGGTCGATCTTGTCGAGTTCCTTTTCCATCGATCCATTCTCGGTGAGGTACGTAGAAGAATTCGCCGGAGTTTAGTGAAACTCGCTATCGAGAGCCCACTACATTGGCGGGATCGTCAATTTCGCCCGGAATTTCATTCATGGACCGATCGAGCACCCCGACCGAACCGATAGCCTTGCGCCTGCCGCCGCCGGTGCGCGACGAAGCCCAAGTGGCACGCGCCCTGCTGGACAGTCTGGGCGGAGCGCCCGATTGGCAGCGCGTCGTCGCGCGTGCCGCGCCCTGGATCACCGAAGTGCGCCGCCATCCCGCGCCGTTCTGGGCGATGGAATCGCTGCTCAAGGAGTACCCGATCTCCGAGCCCGAGGGCCTCGCCCTCATGCGTCTGGCCGAAGCGCTCTTGCGCGTGCCCGACGCCGAAACCGCCGTCGCGCTCACCGCCGATCAACTCGGCCGCGCCACCTTCGACCTCAAGGGCGGCGAACACGCCTGGATCGCGGCCTTGTCGGCCAACGCCATTGCGCTGTCCAAGAAGCTGCTGCCGGCCGACGGCGGCGAGCCGGGCCTGTTCAAGCGGCTCGGTGCGCAGACCGTGGTCTCGGCCACGGTGCGCGCAATCCAGTTGCTCGGTCGCCAGTTCGTGCTCGGTCAGACCATCGACGACGCCCAGCGCGAAGCCGCCGTGGCGCGCAAGGCGCAGCCCAATCTGCGCTTCTCGTACGACATGCTCGGCGAAGGCGCGCGCACCGAAGAAGACGCCCAGCGCTATCTCGACGCGTATTGCGCCGCCATCGAACGCGTCGGCAGTGCGCATGCCGCATCGCCCGAGGCCGCCGATGGCGTGTCGATCAAGCTGTCCGCGCTGTTCTCGCGCTACGAAGAAGCGCAACGCGATGCGGTGTTTGCGGTCTTGCTGCCGCGCGTGGCGCACCTGGTCGATCTCGGCGCCGCCGCGGGCATCAACCTCACCATCGATGCCGAAGAAAGCGAACGGCTCGAACTCTCGCTCGACGTCTTCGAGGCCTTGCTCGTCCATGTGGCCGCGCACCATCCGAACTGGGGCGGATTCGGCCTTGCGGTGCAGGCGTATCAGACCCGCGCGGCCGATGTGGTCGACCATGTCGCAGCGCTCGCGCGCCGTCATGGCGTGCGCATCATGGTCCGGCTGGTCAAGGGCGCGTATTGGGATGCCGAGATCAAGCGTGCGCAAGAGCTGGGCCTGGCCGGCTATCCGGTCTTCACGCACAAGCACCACACCGATCTGTCCTACCTGGCCTGCGCGCGCAAATTGCTCGCCGCCGCGCCGCAGGTCTATCCGCAATTCGCTTCGCACAACGCCGGCACCGTGGCCGCGGTGCTCGAACTCGCGGCCGCCGCGCAAGTGCCCTTCGAGCTGCAGCGTCTGCATGGCATGGGCGAGGGTGTCTATCGCGAAGTGCTCGGCAATCCCGAGATCGCATGCCGCGTGTACGCCCCCGTCGGCGCGCATCGCGACCTGCTCGCCTACCTCGTGCGGCGCCTGCTCGAAAACGGCGCCAACTCGTCCTTCGTGCATCAGCTCGCCGATGCGTCGGTGCCGGTCATCGAACTGCTGGCCTCGCCGGCCCAGGTGAGCGATGCGCCGACCTTGCCGTCGCCCGCGCAGTTGTACGGTGCCGGCCGCGCCAACGCGCGCGGCATCGACCTGGCCTGCCGCGCCGCGCGTGCGCCTTACGACGCGGCGGTGCGCCAGGCGCGCGTGCCAGCCGTCGCCCCGGCCGCGCTGGCCGACGTGGACAGCGCCATGCGCATCGCGCACACCGCGCACGCGGATTGGAAGGCGCTTGATGTAGCCGCCCGCGCAGCCTGTCTGCTGCGCGCGGCCGACGCGCTCGAAGCGCGCAGCGCCGAGTTCTGCGCATTGCTCGTCAAGGAAGCGCACAAGACCCTGCCCGATGCGGTGTCCGAAGTGCGCGAAGCGATCGACTTCTGCCGCTATTACGCGAACGAGGCGCAACGCGTGTTCGCCGATCAGACCTTGCCCGGACCCACCGGCGAATCGAACACCTTGCGTCTGCATGGGCGCGGCGTGTTCGTCTGCATCAGCCCATGGAACTTCCCGCTCGCGATCTTCACCGGCCAGGTCGTGGCCGCGCTGGTGGCGGGCAATGCGGTGGTTGCCAAGCCGGCCGAACAGACCCCGGCCGTGGCGCAGGCGATGGTCGCGCTATTGCACGACGCGGGCGTGCCGCGCGCCGCGCTGCACCTGCTGCATGGCCCCGGCGAAACCATCGGTGCCGCCTTGGTGGCCGATGCGCGCTGCGCGGGCGTGGCCTTCACCGGCTCGACCGCGGTGGCGCGCGCGATCGCGCGCAGCCTGCTTGACGACACCGCGGGGCAACGGCCGATCGTGCCCTTGATCGCCGAGACCGGCGGCATCAACGCGATGATCGTCGACTCGACCGCCTTGCATGAACAAGTCGTCGATGCGGTGGTCGCGAGCGCGTTCCGTTCCGCCGGCCAACGCTGTTCGGCCCTGCGCGTGCTGTGCGTGCAAGACGATGTCGCCGACGCGCTGATCGCGATGCTCGGCGGCGCGATGGCGCAATTGCGCGTGGGCGATCCCGCGCTCATGCAGACCGACCTGGGTCCGGTCATCGACGAGGAAGCGCACGCCAATCTCGAGCGCCATATCGCGCGCCTGTACCGCGACGCGCGCCTCATCGCCCGCACGCCCATGCCCGAGCAACTCGCCGGGCATTACATCGCGCCGATCGCGTTCGAGCTTGCGCGCGTCTCGGACGTGACCGAAGAAGTCTTCGGCCCGGTGCTGCATGTGGTGCGCTGGAAGTCGCACGAACTCGACGCGCTGGTCGATGAAATCAATGCACTCGGCTACGGCCTCACCCTCGGCGTGCAGACCCGCATCGACACCCGCGCCGAACGCATCGCGGCGCGCGCGCGGGTCGGCAATGTCTACGTCAACCGCAACATGATCGGCGCGGTGGTCGGTGTCCAGCCCTTCGGCGGCGAAGGCCTGTCGGGCACTGGCCCCAAGGCGGGCGGGCCGCATTACCTGCTGCGCTTTGCCGCCGAGCAGACCCTGACCATCAACACCGCCGCCGCGGGCGGCAACGCCACCTTGCTCGCGCACTGGCCGACGCAATCTTGAAGACCGACGCCGCATCGAGTCGCGCACCGGCCCGCATGCCGATGCGCGCGATGCGGCCGGACTGCTAGAGTGCCGGCCGCGCACCATGCGCTGACCTTGCAGGCGAAATTCTCATGACTCTCGAACAACAACGCATCGGCTTCATCGGCGCCGGCAACATGGCGCAGGCCCTCATCGGCGGCTTGATCGCGCGCGGCGTCGGCGCCGAACGCATCCGCGCCGTCGAACCGTTTGCCGCCACCCGCGACGCGGTGCAGACCAAGTACGCCATCGTGGTCGATGAAGTCGCGAGCGATGCGCTCGGCGCATGTTCGGTGATCGTGCTCGCGGTCAAGCCGCAGGTCATGCGCGCGGTCTGCGCCGAGATCGCGCCGCATCTGCAGCGCGGTGCACGCGCGCCGCTCATCGTGAGCGTGGCGGCGGGCATCCGCGCGCGCGACCTCGGCCGCTGGCTCGACACCGATCGCGTGGTGCGCGTCATGCCCAACACGCCGGCCCTGGTCGGCGCCGGCATCACCGGCATGGCCGCGCTGGCCGGTGCGACCGCCGACGACCGCGCACTCGCCGAAGCGATGCTGCACGCGGTCGGCGAAGTGGTCTGGGTCGACGACGAGGCCAAGCTCGACGGCGTGACCGCCTTGTCGGGCAGCGGCCCGGCCTATGTGTTCCTGTTCATCGAAGCGATGCAGGACGCCGCGGCGCGCCTGGGCTTCACGCCCGAACAAGGCCGTCAGCTCGCGGTCGCGACCTTCGCCGGTGCGGCCAAGCTCGCCGCCAATTCGACCGAACCCGCGAGTGTGCTGCGCGAGCGCGTCACTTCCAAGGGCGGCACGACCTACGCGGCACTCACGACCATGGGCGAGCGCGGCGTGAAGGAAGCGATCGTCGATGGCGTGCTGGCCGCGGCGGCGCGTTCGGTCGAACTCGGAGATGAGTTCGGTCGGGGGTGATTACTCGGTTTTGAGCGACTCGATCACGCGGTCAAACGCGAACGCATCGATGATCGGCATGTGCTTTCGTGAGACCTTGATTCCCCATTCGGGCTTGCTCTTCAGTCCCTCACCGTAGTTTCGATCGACGAATACTCCCGTTGGGTTTTGCCATTTGCTTGCTGGAATCAGGTAGTGCCGGGGTGGCTCGTTGTCGAACAGCAGGACCAGCGCAAGGTACACGTCGTCGCGCAATTCAAAGCCGTATTTGCGCATGAAGACATATCCGTGGTCCCGCAAGGACTTGACCTGGACTTCGATGAACTGCCCGTGCTTCTTTCTGGCAATCAGGTCGATGCCGTGATCATCGACCTCCGGTGAATACACCTCGAAGCCGTGCATCGCCAGTTCCATCTTGACGAAGTACTCGGCGTAGGCACCGACTTGCTGGTTGTTTAGCGCAGCCCATTGATGGCGAGCCACAGGGCCTCCACTGCGCTATCTCACCGCGTAATCCACCACCACCCCCGCAAAGATCACCGCGCCCAGCCAATGGTTGTGCAGGAACGCGCGAAAGCAGCGCATGCGCTCGCGCGTGCGGATGAGGGTGTAGTGATAGACGGCGATGCCGGCCGCGACGGCCAGGCCGGCCCAATAGCCGGCGCCAAGACCGAAGTGCATGCCGAGCGCGAGCATGGCGAGCAAGAAGGCGGCGTAGCACAGCATGATGATCCCGACCACATGGCGGCCGAAGGTGATGGCCGAGGTCTTGATGCCGATCTTGAGATCGTCGTCGATGTCGACCAGCGCGTACTCGGTGTCGTAGGCGATGACCCAGAGCAGATTGGCCGCGAGCATGGCCCAGGCCGCGAGCGGCACTTCGCCGCGCACGGCGGCAAACGCCATCGGGATGCCGAACGAGAATGCGATGCCGAGGTAGGCCTGCGGGATCGCGAAGAAACGCTTGAAGAACGGATAGCTCGCGGCGACCAGCACCGCGACGACCGACATCGCCCAGGTCAGCCGATTGAGCGGCAGGATGAGCGCGCCCGCGACCAGCGCGAGCACGGCGGCGACGACGAGCGCTTCACGCGGCGAGACCGCGCCGCTGGTCACCACGCGGGCCTGGGTGCGCTCGACATGCCGGTCGAAGTCGCGATCGGCGTAGTCGTTGATCGCACAGCCCGACGAGCGCATGAGGAAGGTGCCGGCGACGAAGATCGCGACCACATGCCAGGGCGGGACGCCGTCCGCCGCGATCCACAGCGCCCAGAGCGTGGGCCAGAGCAGCAGCAGGGTACCGATCGGCTTGTCGATGCGGACCAGCTTGACGTACAAGGGCAGGCGTTGGGCGATGGACATGGTGGTCATGGCGGGGCGATTCTAGCGATGCGCGCGGCCGGGCATTTGCGTTGCAGCGCGTCGATACCGCGCCGGCGGCGTCATGCTACTGTCACCCGCGCCTCAAAAACTACACCTTCTTCGAAGGAGACCCCATGCGTATCCCAGCTGTTGCACGCGCTTTGCGCGGCGCGACCGTGGCCTTGGCCATGGCGTGCTGCCTGCCGGTCTCGGCCCAGGCCCAGACCGAGATCCAATGGTGGCATTCGATGTCGGGCGCCCTCGGCGATTGGGTCAACGACCTCGCCAACGGCTTCAATGCGAGCCAGAAGGATTTCAAGGTGGTGCCGGTCTACAAGGGCGCTTACGACGTGTCGATGACCGCGGCGATCGCGGCCTTTCGCGCGGGCGAGGCGCCGCACATCCTGCAGGTGTTCGAGGTGGGCACCGCGACCATGATGTCGGCCAAGGGCGCGATCGTGCCGGTCGGCGAGGTGATGTCCAAGAACGGCTACAAGTTCGATCCCAAACTGTATGTGCCTGCGGTGACCGGCTACTACACCGCGCCCAACGGGCAGATGCTGTCGTATCCGCTCAATAGCTCGACCACGGTCTTCTATTACAACAAGGACGCCTTCAAACGCGCGGGCCTCGACCCAGAGAAGGCGCCCAAGACCTGGCCCGAAGTGGCGCTGGCCGCGGCCAAGCTCAAGGCCAGCGGCGAGAAATGCCCGTTCACCACGAGTTGGCAGGGCTGGACCCAGCTCGAAAGCTTCTCGACCTGGCACAACACCGAGTTCGCGACCAAGAACAACGGTTTCGGCGGGGCGGGCGCGCGGCTCGCGTTCAACACGCCGCTGCATGTGCGCCATATCGAGAATCTGGCCAACATGGCCAAGCAAGGCTTGTTCGTCTACAAGGGTCGCGGCAACACCGCCGATGCGCCGTTCTACTCCGGCGAATGCGCGATGAGCACCGCGTCTTCGTCCGCCTACGGCAACATCAAGAAGAACGCCAAGTTCGCCTTCGGCATCTCGGCCTTGCCCTATTACCCCGACGTGCCGGGCGCGCCGCAGAACACCATCATCGGCGGCGCATCGCTGTGGGTGATGGCAGGCAAGAAGCCGGTCGAATACAAGGGCGTGGCCGCGTTCTTCGACTACCTCTCCAAGCCCGAAGTCCAGGCCGCGAGCCATCAGCGCACCGGCTATCTGCCGGTGACGATGGCGGCTTACGAACTGACGACCAAGTCCGGCTTCTACGACAAGAACCCGGGCACCGACACCGCGGTGACCCAGATGATCCGCAAGACGACCGACAAGTCGCGCGGCATCCGCCTGGGCAATTTCGTGCAGGTCCGCACCATCGTCGATGAAGAACTCGAACTGGTCTGGGCCGGCAAGAAGGCGCCCAAGGAAGCACTCGACGAAGCGATCCGGCGCGGCAACGAACAACTCGAACGCTTCGAGAAAGCCAACAAGCTTTGATCCCCATCGCGGCGGCCCGGCGGCCGCCGCTTTCGCCTGTTTGCGCGCGAACGCCTGCATAATTCGCGGCCATGGAAAAACGCGCGCTGTTCCGCAGTCGCTGGTTGCCGTATGCGCTGGTCGCGCCCCAGCTGGCGATCACGCTCGTCTTCTTCTTCTGGCCCGCGGGCCAGGCGATGTTCCAGAGCTTCCTGATGCAGGACGCGTTCGGCACCACCACCGAATTCGTCGGGCTCGAGAACTTTGCCAATCTGTTCCATGACGACGCCTATCTCGCGTCGTTCAAGGTCACCGCGGTGTTCTCGCTGCTGGTGGCCACGCTGGGCATTGCGATCTCGCTGGTGCTCGCGGTGTTCGCCGATCGCGTGGTGCGCGGCGCGGGCGTCTACAAGATGCTGCTGATCTGGCCTTATGCGGTGGCGCCCGCGATCGCGGGCGTGCTCTGGATGTTCATGTTCAACCCGACCCTGGGCGTGGTCGCGCATGGTCTGCGTGCGTTCGGGATCGAATGGAACCATGTGCTCGATTCGGACCAGGCGCTGGCGCTGATCGTCATGGCCGCGGTCTGGAAGCAGGTCTCGTACAACTTCGTCTTCTTCCTCGCGGGCTTGCAGGCGATTCCCAAGTCCTTGATCGAGGCTGCGGCCATCGACGGCGCCGGGCCGATGCGGCGCTTTTGGAGCGTGATCTTTCCGCTCCTGTCGCCGACCACGTTCTTCTTGCTGGTGGTCAATATCGTCTATGCCTTCTTCGACACTTTCGCGATCGTCGATGCAGCGACCCAGGGCGGGCCGGGGCGCGATACCTCGATCCTGGTCTACAAGGTCTATTACGACGGCTTCAAGGCGATGGATCTGGGCAGCTCCGCCGCGCAATCGGTGGTGCTGATGGCGATCGTGATCGCGCTGACGGTGGTGCAGTTCCGTTTCATCGAGCGCCGGGTCAATTATTGAGATGGTCGAACGCCGCCCCATCCTCGATCTGATCGCGCACCTGGTGCTGGCGCTGGGCGTGATCGTCATTGCGCTGCCGGTCGTCATCACCTTCGTCGCCTCGACCCAGACCGCGACCGAGATCGAATCCGCGCCGATGTCCTTGCTGCCGGGCACGCATCTGATCGACAACTATCGCCAGGCCTTGGTCGAGGGCGGTTCGATCGGCTCGCGCGCGCCGGTCGCGCACATGATGTTCGTGAGCCTGGTGACCGCGCTGGGCATCGCCTTGGGCAAGATCGCGATCTCGCTGCTCTCGGCGTTCGCGATCGTCTATTTCCGCTTTCCGCTGCGGCGCTTTTTCTTCTGGATGATCTTCGTCACCTTGATGCTGCCGGTGGAAGTGCGCATTTCGCCGACTTATGAAGTGGTGTCCAACCTCGGCCTGCTCAACAGTTACGGCGGCTTGATCTTGCCGTTGATCGCCTCGGCCACTGCGACCTTCTTGTTCCGGCAATTCTTTCTGACCGTGCCCGACGAACTTGCCGAAGCCGCGCGCATCGACGGTGCGGGGCCGATGCGCTTCTTCTTCAGCATCCTGCTGCCCTTGTCGGTCACCAACGTCGCGGCGATGTTCGTGATCCAGTTCATCTACGGCTGGAACCAATACCTCTGGCCTTTGCTCGTGACGACCCACGAAGACATGTACCCGATCGTGATCGGCATCAAGCGCATGATCGGCGGCGGTGATGCGGCCAACGAATGGAACCTCATCATGGCGACCGCGATGCTGGCCTTGATTCCGCCCGCGATCGTGGTGCTCGCGATGCAGCGCTGGTTCGTCAAGGGCCTGGTCGATACCGAGAAATAAGACTGCGATGGCGACACTCGAACTCAAAGACGTCAAGAAGCGCTACGGCGACACCCAGGTGGTGCACGGCATCGACATCGCGGTCGACAAGGGCGAGTTCGTCGTCATCGTCGGACCTTCGGGCTGCGGCAAGAGCACCTTGTTGCGCATGGTCGCGGGCCTCGAAGAAATCTCCGAAGGCCAGATCCTGATCGGCGGCAAGGTGGTGAACCAGGTCGAGCCCAAGGACCGCGACATCGCCATGGTGTTCCAGAACTACGCGCTCTATCCGCACATGAGCGTGTTCGACAACATGGCCTACGGTCTCAAGATCCGCGGCGTGGCCAAGGCCGAGATCGTCAAGCGCGTGGCCGAGGCCGCGCGCATCCTCGAACTGGACAAGCTCCTCGAACGCAAGCCGCGCCAGCTTTCGGGCGGGCAGCGTCAGCGCGTCGCCATGGGCCGCGCCATCGTGCGCCATCCGCAGGTGTTCTTGTTCGATGAGCCTTTGTCCAACCTCGACGCCAAGCTGCGGGTGCAGATGCGGCTCGAGCTGCAAAAGCTGCATCGCCGCCTGGGCGTGACCTCGCTGTACGTGACCCATGATCAGGTCGAGGCGATGACGCTGGGCCAACGCATCATCGTCATGAATGCCGGCCGCGCCGAACAGATCGGCACGCCCAAGACAATCTACGAACGGCCCGCGACCACCTTCGTCGCGAGCTTCATCGGCGCGCCGCCGATGAATCTGTTCAACGCGACCTTTGCCGCCAACGGGCAATACCTGACCTTCTCGGGCGCGGTCGATCTCAAGCTCGAAGTGCCGCGGCCCAATCTCGCGGGCGCGCCCATCATCTTCGGCATCCGTCCCGAGCATCTGGCGCTGGGCGGGCGCGACGCAGCCGCCTTGCCGGTCGACGTGGAAATGGTCGAGACCCTGGGGGCCGACCATCTCATCCATGGCGCGGTCGATGGTCAGGCCATCGTCGTGCGCACCACCAACAGCCTGTTGCCCGCGGCGGGCGAGCGCATCTGGGTGCATTTCGCGCCCGGCAACATGCATTACTTCAATCCGCAGACCACCGCGCGGCTCTGAGGCGCGTCGCGCGCAACAGAAGGCGTCAGTGCGCGACCGCGTAGGGCGGCCGGTCCCGCGTGCCCACGATGAGTTCGTCGATCACCAGTTCCACGCCTGCTTGCGCGCGTGCGAGCGCCACCGCGGCTTCGCGTTGCGCGGCGGTGCGCACACAGCCTTGCAGATAGACGAAGCGCCGCTGGGTGCTGACCCAGACGCTGGTGTCCTGGAACGATCCGTCCGCGCGCAAGGCCGCCACCACGCGCGCATTGGTGTCGGGATCGCGCCGGTAGGCATTGCTGTCGGGGCAGGTGCCCGCCAGCCAGCACGAGGTGCCGCGCTCGGCGCGGTAATGCGCCTGGGCTCGCATCTCGGCTTCGGTGTAGAGCGGTCCTTCGGGCGCGGGGCAGGCACTCAGGCCAGCGGTTGCGCGCTCGAACGGATCGTTGAACCAATTGCGGCGCTCGGGCGGCGTCGCGCAGGCCGCGATCGACGACAGCACGCCCGCGATGCACGCACGAGCGAACCGGCGCGCATCCATCGCACTGTCCTCAGATCTTCATCGGCAAGATCACCATCTGCATGCCTTCGAGATGGAGCTTGCGTTGGATGGCGACCGCGGCCTGGTTGTGCAGCAGACGGGTCCACCAGTTGTCCTGGCGGAAGATCAGCTTGCTCGTGAAGAACACCGTGTTCGGGAAGTCGCGCTGCACCTGCTCGCACAGCTTGGTGACTTCCTGGACCGCGTCGGTGCCGAACCCGAGATAGCTCTTGGCCGCGAGGCCGTAGCTATGGCAGAAGTTCTCGAAGAACTTGAGCGAGACCCGCGCGTCGGTCTTGAGCAATTCGAGTTCTTCCTCGCCGCCGTAAGCGCGCGAATCGACCGAGCGCGCATTGATGAAGACGAAGTTCTTGAAGCACTCGGGGAACATGCGCTGCACCCACAACAGCGCGTGCAGACCGCCCCCGCGCGAACTGCCGACGATGAAAGCGGCGGTCGGTGCGTTGGGGTCGGTTTCGGCAAACTTGGTTTCCGAGCCGAAAGGCTGGCCCGCGAAGACCTCGTCGACCGCGCGGATCTTGTCTTTCGTTTCGCGATAGTGGCGCCGCGTGAGCAAGGCCAAGGCGACGACGAAGCCGGTGATGATCAAGGTGATCCAGCCGCCCTCGTGAAACTTGCTGACCGTGGTGCCGACCAGAATGCTCGCGGAGATCAGCAGGCCCGAGAACGACAGCGCGAGGCGCCGCTTCCACTTGAGGCTGCTGCGATGCTTGAGCCAGTACACGCACAAGCCCGCCAACGACAAGGTGAAGGTGACGAACACATTGATCGAATACAGCACCACCAGCATCTCGACCTGACCGTGGGTGATGAGCAGGATGGCGAGCGCCGCGATGCCCATCACCAGAATGCCGTTTTGCGTGACCAGCCGTTGCGACAGATACCGGAACTTGTGCGGCACCCAGCTATCGGCCGCCATGTTCGAGAGCACTGCCGGACCGCCGAGGAAGCCGGTGTTGGCCGCGACGAACAACAGTCCCGCTTCGAGCGCGAGCACGGCGGTGAGCGCGATCACATGCCAGCTGCCTTCGAAGCCCATGTCGACCAGGATGTCGCGGAACACCACCGCGTTGAGGGTCTGGCCTTCCATCGGTCGCGCCGACCACAACAGGTACAGCAGGATGATCCCGCCCGCGGTGAAGGCCAGCGACGAGGCCATGTAGATCATGGTCAGCTTGCCGGTCTTGACGCGCGGCTCGGCCAGATGCTGGACGTTGTTGGAGACCGCTTCGATCCCGGTATAGGTGCCGCCGCCCAGCGAGTACGCCTTGAGGAAGAGCGCCACCACGAACAGCCATGAAGTGTCCTGCGCGAGCTGAGTGGTGTCGCTGATCGTATCGGGGATGAGTGCCGGGATGCCGTCGGCATGCGCGCCGATGCCGTAGACGATCAGCACGAAATGCGTGATCACGAAGCCCAGGAAGATCGGCAGCAGCACGCGCACCGATTCCTTGGCGCCGCGCAGATTGATGTACAGCAGCCCGATGATGAGCGCGATCTCCAGGCCGATCTTCCAGTGCTGCCAAGTGTGCGGCAGCAAGGAGAACAAGGCATCGACGCCGGCCGCGACCGAGATCGTGATCGTCAGCACGTAATCGACGATCAAGGCCGAACCCGCCACCAGCCCCGCATGCGGCCCGATGAGGGTGGTCGCCACGCGGTAACCGCCGCCGCCCGTGGGGAACAGCTCGATGATCTGGTTGTAGGCAAGCGAGATGAGGAACACCGTCGCGGCCGTCGCCAGGGCCAGATACAGACCGAAGTGGGTATGGGTGCCGAGCGCCTTGAAGGCTTCTTCCGGACCATAGGCCGACGATGAAAGACCATCCGCCCCGAGGCCGACCCAGGCCAGGAATGCAGCCATCGCCAACGAGTCGCGCGTGCGCACGCTGGTCGGGTCGAGCGGCTTTCCGATCAGCAGATCGCGCAGCCGTTTCGTATTCATCTGGTTGACTCCTCCACCCTGCGGTTCGTGACCGCTCGGTCAGGCCGCTGTGTCGGCGGCGCTGCCGGGTTGTTGCATCGCAGCAGGGTGGGCGAATATACGTCAGCCCATGGGCGTCGGCAACGCGGGAATGCCGCAATCTGTGCATCAGGTGTCATGCCGCCACAGGATCGTCCGCCGCCTGTCGTGGCGCAAGCATTTGAGAGAATGCCCGGCCATGTCGTCCACGCCCACCCATCGCAAGCCGACCGCGCGGGCCGCTGCCCAGGCGAAGCCGCGTGCGACCCTGGCCGACAAGCTCGCGCGCATGGGCTTGCGCCAGCCGATCGACTTTGCCTTGCACCTGCCGCTGCGCTACGAGGATGAAACCCGCCTCGTTCCCATTGCCGCGCTGACGCCGGGCGAGCACGCCCAGGTTCAAGGCCGGGTGATTGCGGTCGAGGTGCAATTCCGTCCGCGCCGGCAATTGGTGGTGCGGCTCGAAGACGACGACGGCGAACTGGTGCTGCGCTTTCTCAACTTCTACGGCAACCAGACCGCGACCTTCCAGCGCGCCGAGCGCGAAGGGCTGCCGGTGCGGGTGCGCGGCGAGGTGCGCATGGGTTTCGGGCGCGCGCAGATCGCGGGCATGCACATGCTCGAGATGATCCACCCCAAGTTCCGGCTCATCGATGGCGAGCTGCCGTTGCCGACGGTGCTCAC
>CAYUYC010000001.1:32573-39396 GCA_964448945.1 uncultured Burkholderiaceae bacterium | reverse complement strand
GCGCCGTCCACGTCCGCGTCGGTCATGATGATGATGCGGTGGTAGCGCAGCTTGTCGGGGTTGAAGTCGTCGCTGTTGCCGCCCGCGCCGATGCCGGTGCCCAGTGCGGTGATGAGCGTGGCGATCTGTTCGCTGCTCACGAGCTTGTCGAAGCGCGCGCGCTCGACGTTGAGCACCTTGCCGCGCAAGGGCAGCACGGCCTGGAACTTGCGATCGCGGCCTTGCTTGGCCGAGCCGCCTGCGGAATCGCCCTCAACGATGTAGAGCTCGCACTTGGCCGGGTCTTTTTCCTGGCAGTCGGCGAGTTTGCCGGGCAGGCCGGCGCCGTCGAGGATGCCTTTGCGGCGGGTCATTTCGCGCGCCTTGCGCGCGGCTTCACGCGCGCGTGCGGCTTCGACGATCTTGCCGCAAATGATCTTGGCGTCGTTCGGGCGTTCGAGCAGGTAGTCGGTGAGCGCTTTGGCGACCACTTCTTCGACCGGCATGCGCACTTCGCTCGAGACGAGTTTGTCCTTGGTCTGGCTGCTGAACTTGGGCTCGGGCACCTTCACTGAGAGCACGCAGGTCAGGCCTTCGCGCATGTCGTCGCCGGTGGTCTCGACCTTGGCTTTCTTGGCCAGCTCGTTTTCTTCGATGTATTTGTTGATGACCCGGGTCATCGCG
Organism: uncultured Burkholderiaceae bacterium; assembly: GCA_964448945.1. Classification (GTDB taxonomy): domain Bacteria; phylum Pseudomonadota; class Gammaproteobacteria; order Burkholderiales; family Burkholderiaceae_E; genus CAXBRX01. The sequence continues at coordinate 38,733 of CAYUYC010000001.1, read as the reverse complement.
GCGCGCAAGCCGGTGAGGTGGGTGCCGCCGTCGCGCTGCGGGATGTTGTTGGTGTAGCAAAGCACCTGTTCGTTGTAGCCGTCGTTCCACTGCATGGCGACTTCGACGCCGATGGTCAGGCCCGCATGGCCGTTGGTGGCGTCGGCTTGTTTCTCGCCCGCGGCGTAGAACACATTTGGGTGCAGCACCGATTTGTTCTTGTTGATGTATTCGACGAAGCCCTTTACGCCGCCGGCAAAGGCAAAGTCTTCTTCCTTGTTGTTGCGCTGGTCGACGAGCTTGATGCGCACGCCGTTGTTGAGGAAGGAAAGCTCGCGCAAGCGCTTGCTCAGGACTTCGTAATGGAAGTCGATGTTGTCGAAGATCTCGTCGTCGGGCAGGAAGTGGACTTCAGTCCCGCGCTTTTCAGTCGGACCGGTGATCTTCATCGGGCTGACTTCGGCGCCTTCTTGCACTTCGAGCACACGGTCTTGCACGAAGCCGCGCTTGAATTCGAGCGCATGCACCTTGCCGTTTTGCCGAACCACCAGGCGCAGCCATTTGGAGAGCGCGTTCACGCAGCTCACGCCCACGCCGTGCAAGCCACCCGAGACCTTGTAGCTGTTCTGGTTGAACTTGCCGCCGGCGTGCAGTTCGGTCAGAGCAATCTCGGCTGCGCTGCGCTTGGGTTCGTGCTTGTCGTCGAACTTGATGCCGGTCGGGATGCCGCGGCCGTTGTCGGTGACGGAGATGGAATTGTCGGTATGGATGGTGACGACGATTTCATCGCAAAAGCCCGCGAGCGCTTCGTCGATCGAGTTGTCGACGACTTCGAACACGAGGTGATGCAGGCCGGTACCGTCGGAGGTGTCGCCGATGTACATGCCCGGACGTTTGCGCACCGCCTCGAGGCCTTCGAGGATCTGGATGCTGCTGGCGTTGTATTCGTTGGCGGGACTGTTTGCTGTGGTCATGCGTGTTTCTCGGGTGCTGCGGAGGAGTCGATGTCGTTGTGGTCGCGCGCGCTCATTGGGTTCAGATGCGCATGGGCATCACGACGTACTTGAACGAGGCATCGTCAGGCAAGGTCATGAGGGCCGAGGAGTTGCTGTCGCCGAACGAGAGTTGCACGGTTTCGTTCTTGAGGTTGCCGAGCACGTCGAGCAAGTAGCTCACGTTGAAGCCGATCTCCAAGGCTTCGGCGCTGTACTCGACTTCGAGTTCTTCCTGCGCGTCTTCTTGGTCGGCATTGGTCGAGGTGATGCGGATGGTGTTGTCGCCCACGGCCAGACGCACACCCTTGAACTTGTCGCTGGTCAGGATGGCCACGCGTTGCAGCGAGGCTTGCAGATCGGTGCGCGGAACCGAGAACTGCTTGCTGTAGCCGTTGGGAATGACGCGGGTGTAATCGGGGAACTTGCCTTCGACCAGCTTGCTGATGAGTTCGATGTCGCCGAAGGTGAAGCGCACCTGGTTCTGCGCGATGTCGATCTGCACCGGGTCTTCGGTATCGCCGAGCAGGCGTTGCAGCTCGAGGATGGTCTTGCGCGGAATGATGACTTCGGTCTTGGGGAAGTCGCCGTCCACGTTCAAGGCGCAATAGGCAAGGCGGTGACCGTCGGTCGCGACCGCGACCACCTTGGCACCGTCGACGACCAGCAGCAGGCCATTGAGGTAGTAGCGGATGTCTTGCTGGGCCATCGCAAAGTGGACCATTGCGAGCAGATGCTTGAGGTCTTTTTGCTTGAGGCTCAGTTGCGCGTTCCAGGTTGCGGGCGCGGCCACGGTCGGGAAGTCGTCCGCGGCCAGGGTTTGCAGCTTGAACTTCGACTTGCCCGATTCGACGCTGAGCTTCTTGTCGTTGAGCGCGAGCTTGACCGGCGCATCGGGCAGGGCACGAAGAATGTCGAGCAACTTGCGTGCGCCGACCGTGGTCTGGCTCGCATCCTTGCCCGCACCGATCGGCGCCTTGGTCGTGATCTGGATCTCGATGTCGGTCGAGACGAAGCTCACATCCGCGCCGTCCTTCTTGACCAGGATGTTCGCAAGGATGGGCAGCGTATGGCGACGTTCAACGATGCCACTGACGATTTGCAGCGGTCGCAGGAGGGTGTCGCGGTTGGTCTGTACCAGTTGCATAAGTTCCTATCCTTCATTGAGTCTTATTGATAAGCGACCGCACGTTCTGTGGACAACCGACAAAAAGCCTTGCGGCTCAACTGCTTGCGTCCTCCGCAAAGTCCGGGACAAGCACTCGGATTGCACGGGGGCGAATGTGGAGCGATTTGGCCGGCCGAGGTTTTTCGTGGCTTGTCCACAATCGGCGCGGCAGTCGTCCACAGGGTTTGGGGGCGCGTGTTCATGACTTGAGGGTCTGCTCCAGCACATGCAGCGCGTGGTTGAGTTCGGTATCGGTCTGGCGATCGGCGCCGATCTTTCGAACGGCATGCAGCACCGTGGTGTGATCGCGCCCTCCGAACAGCTCGCCGATTTCGGGCAAGGACTTCTGCGTGAGTTCCTTGGCCAGATACATCGCGATCTGGCGCGGTTTGGCGATGTTGATCGGGCGGCGCTTCGAATACATGTCGGCCACCTTGATCTTGTAATAGTCGGCCACGGTCTTCTGGATGTTCTCGACCGTGATCTGGCCGCTGCGCACCGCGAGCAGGTCGCGCAAGGCGTCCTTGGCCACCTCGACCGTGATGTCCTTGCCGTGGAAGGCCGCGTAGGCGAGCACCTTGCGCAACGCGCCTTCGAGCTCGCGCACATTCGAGCGCAGATGCTTGGCAATGAAGAAGGCCACTTCTTCCGACATGGCCGCGCCTTCGAGCTCGGCCTTCTTGATCAGGATGGCGACCCGCATTTCGAGCTCGGGCGGCTCGATGGCCACCGTGAGCCCCGACTCGAAGCGCGATTTGAGGCGGTCCTCGATGTCGGCGAGTTCCTTCGGGTAGGTATCGCTCGTGATGATGATCTGCTTCTTGGCCGCGATCAGGGCTTCGAACGCATAGAAGAATTCTTCTTGCGTGCGGGTCTTGTTGGCCAGGAACTGGATATCGTCGATCAGCAGCAGATCGAGCGAGTGGTAATAGGCCTTGAACTCGTCGAAGCTTTTGCGCTGGTAGGCCTTGACCACATCGTTGGCGTACTGGTTGGCGTGCACATAGCGCACCCGCGCGGTCGGATGCTCCTTGAGCACCGCATTGCCGATCGCGTGGATCAAATGGGTCTTGCCCAGGCCCGTGCTGCCGTACAAGAACAGCGGGTTGTACGAGACCCCCGGGTTTTCGGCGACCTGGTTCGCGGCGGCGCGGGCGAGCTGGTTGGCCTTGCCGGTCACGAAGGTTTCGAAGATCAGTTCCGGGTTCAGGCGCGAGCGTTCATGCGCCGGGCTGGTTTCATTGTTGGCGCCCAATTGGCGCGTCAGCGCATCGATGCGCTTGAGTTCGTCGAGTTCGGCTTGGGCGAGCGGAATGTCGTCTTCGTCGCGCACCGACGTGTCGACCTGCGCGACCGCGCCGTCATGGCCGTTGCCGCGTTTGACCTCGGGCTTGCCTTCGACCGCCGCGATGATGAAATCGACCTGCGCCGGTCCTTCGAGCAATTCGCTGGCGAGCGCCGCCAGCCGGCCGCCGAACTGGGTGCGAGTCCAGTCGAGCTTGAACCGGTTGGGAGCTGCAATCGAAACCCGGCGCGCGCCTTCATCGACCGACACCAGCGTCAACGGCTTGATCCAGGTCTTGAATTGTTGCGGCGGGAGTTCGTTCTCCAGCCGTTTGAGGCATTCGTGCCAGAACGTTTGGGTGGCCACCTCGGTATGTCCTGCTGATTTGGAGTTATTGGTGAACCGCTGAGCTACTTCAGGCACCGGGCCGTCCCTCTCGGCTGGGTACATGAAAAATGGCCGCGATCAACACGGTGTGATGACCCGGCCAGAGAACGCAGCATTCTACCTTTTCGGGACCAAGTTATCCACAGGCTGGTCGACCAGGGTATGCCTGGAGCCGGGTTCGGCAGGCCGGCTAACTCCTTGACCAACATAAGAATTTTCTGGTCAAATCGCGGGTTCTCGAAAAGGCGGGCCGCCAGCGGCCCAAATAAACCGCAGCACCGCGTCCCCGAGGTCAACATGAAACGCACTTATCAACCTTCCGTCGTTCGCCGCAAGCGTACGCATGGCTTTCTCGTGCGCATGCGCACCAAGGGCGGCCGGGCCGTCATCAATGCGCGCCGCGCTCGTGGCCGCAAGCGCCTGGGCATCTGACGTCGCGCAAAACGACCGGCGTATCGCGCCGGTCGGCCTTGCCTGAGATCGTCGACTGTGATCGAGGCAATTCCCCCCGTCGCGGTGCCACAGTCCGATTCTGTTCCAGCGGTCCCGTCGTCTGCGGGACTACGCGTTTCACCTTCAGCCAGTCCGGTCGGTCGTCTTTTGACGGGCGATGATTTCGCGCGCGTCTTGCGTTCGCGTCGTCTGGGGGCGAGCCGGCATTTCGAATTGTTCGGCGCCGAATGCCAAGCCGCCGGTACGCGCTTGGGGTTGGCCATCAGCAAGCGCACCGCGCCGACCGCGGTGCTGCGCAATCTGGCCAAACGCATTGCCCGCGAAAGTGCGCGGGCGGCGATCGGCCTGACGGTGCGCGACTACGTCGTGCGCAGTCGTTCGGTGCTCAATGCCGATTGGACGAAGGCCAAGCTCGCGAAATCCACCAGCACCTTCAAGCGCGAGTTGCGCGCCGAACTGGATGAATTGTTTGTTCGCGCCACCACGGGCGGGAGCAATAAGTGAGTAGGCGCTCCTTTGCCGAGATTCTGGGTCGGGCCGTACGCTGGCCTTTGCTTGTCCTGATCCGCGGCTACCAGTTTTTTCTGAGTCCATGGATCGGCAACCAATGCCGCTATTACCCGACGTGTTCGCATTACGCGTATGAGGCCATCGACCGGCATGGCGCGTTGGCGGGCACTTATTTGGCGGCGCGGCGGATTGCGCGTTGCCACCCGTGGTGCGAGGGCGGAATCGATCCCGTGCCGAGCGAGCGGCCACGTTTGTTCGGCATGATCGGACGGGCGCCAGACAAGTCCGACGAGGCATCACCCCCGCCTGCCACGGGAACATGATCGGCAGCCAGTAGAATGCCGAGCCTTCTTTGAACCGGATGTGCCGCGTGCAAGCGCGGCGCGCCGACCAACTCACGATCGAGTCCGCATGGATACCCGTCGCACCATACTTTGGATCGTCTTCTCGCTTTCGCTGATCCTGCTTTGGGATGCTTGGCTCAAGCACACCGGCAAGCCGCCGATGTTCTTCGGTGGCCCGACCGCAACCCAGACCGCTGCGGCGCCCGCGACGCCGGCAGCGGCGACCGCAGGCACCGGCGATGTGCCTTCGGCCACCGTTGCCGCATCGGTGCCGGCCGCGGCGAGCCTGCCTGCCGCGCCTGCCGCCGCGGCGCCGACCGGACAACGGATCAAGATCAACACCGGGGTGGTGGCTGCCGAGATCGACACCGTGGGTGCCGAACTGGCCTATGTCGAACTGCTGCAGCATCGCGACCAGCAGGACAAGACGCGCAATGTCGTTCTGCTCGAACACAAGCCGGGCGAGCGGATCTATCTGGCGCAGACCGGTCTGATCGGCGGTGACTTCCCGAATCACAAATCGGTGTTCACCCGCGTGCCCGGACCGGATGCGTTCGAGGCCGGCAAGGACACGCTCGAAGTCGCGTTCGAGGCCGAAGCCGGTGCGGTGAAGCTGCGCAAGACCTATGTCTTCAAGCGCGACAGCTATCTGATCGAAGTGCGCCAGCAAGTCAGCAATGTCGGCACCGCGCCGGTCGCGCCCGGCGTCTATGAACAGATCACGCGCGACGGCAGTGCGCCCGCAGGTGAGGCGCGCTTCATGGTGACCTACACCGGGCCGGCGTTCTATTCGGAGGCGACCAAGTACCGCAAGGTCGCGTTCTCGGACATCGAGAAGGGCAAGGCGGAGTTTCCCAAGACCGCCGCCGACGGCTGGGTGGCGATGATCCAGCATTACTTCGTCACCGCCTGGGTGCCCAAGGCCGGCGCCCAGCGCGAAAACTACGCGCGCAAGATTGCCGACAATCTGTATGCCGTCGGTGCGATCGAGCAACTCGGGCAGATCGCCCCCGGGGCAACCGCCACCGTGAGCAGCCAGTTG
>CAYUYC010000001.1:0-32563 GCA_964448945.1 uncultured Burkholderiaceae bacterium | reverse complement strand
GTACGTAGGCCCGCAAGACCAGAAGGCGCTCGAGCAAATCGCACCGGGCCTCGATCTCGTGGTCGATTACGGCTGGCTCACGATGATCGCCAAGCCTTTGTTCTGGCTGCTGCAACTGTTCCATTCCTGGACCGGCAATTGGGGCTGGGCCATCATCTTGTTGACCATCACCGTCAAGGCGGCCTTCTATCCGCTCTCGGCCACCAGCTACAAGTCGATGGCCAAGATGCGCGCAGTCACGCCGCGCCTCAAGAAGATCCAGGAGCAGCACAAGGACGATCGCCAGAAGATGAACATGGCGCTCATGGAGCTGTACAAGACTGAGAAGATCAACCCGCTCGGCGGCTGTCTGCCCATCCTGGTCCAGATGCCGGTCTTCATCGCGCTGTACTGGACGCTGCTGGCCGCGGTCGAAATGCGCGGCGCGCCGTGGATCTTCTGGATCCATGACCTGACCGCCATGGACCCGTTCTTCATCCTGCCGGCCTTGATGATCGCGACCATGTGGGTGCAGTACAAACTCAACCCGACCCCGCCCGATCCAGTCCAGGCCAAGGTGTTCGCGTTCATGCCTTTCATCTTCGGCGGCATGATGGCCTTCTTCCCCGCGGGTCTGGTGCTGTACTGGGTCGTCAACAACCTGTTGTCGATCGCCCAGCAATGGCAGATCACCCGCACCATCGAAGGCAAGCCGGTGTTCGGACGCGCCAAGGCCTGAGGTTTCGTCGCATCGTTTCGAGCCAAGCGCCGCCTCGTGCGGCGCTTGGCTTTTGAAGAGGCCCGATCGGACCGCTCGCTACAATCGACCCATGCTCGATCACGATCCCATCATCGCCATCGCGACCGCGCCCGGACGCGGCGGCATCGGCGTGGTCCGCGTCTCGGGCGGGGCCGGTGTCGGTGCCGATCTGGCATGGCTTGCGGCACGCATCGTCGCCAAGCCGCTCGCGCCGCGCGAGGCGACCTACACCGCCTTCGTCGCGGCCGACGACAGCGCCATCGATCGCGGCATCGCGATCCGGTTTCCCGCGCCGCATTCGTATACCGGCGAGCATGTGCTCGAACTGCAAGGCCATGGCGGCCCGGTCGTGCTGCAAATGCTGGTCGAACGCTGCATGGCGATCGCGCGCGAATGTGCGGCGCAAATGCCGGGCTTGCGTTTGCGCATGGCCGAACCCGGCGAGTTCACGCGCCGCGCCTTCCTGAACGACAAGCTCGATCTCGCCCAGGCCGAGGCGGTCGCCGATCTGATCGATGCGCAGACGGTCGCCGCGGCGCGTTCGGCCGCAGCTTCGCTCGCCGGTGCGTTCTCGGCGCAAGTGCATGCCCTGGTCGATCAACTCGTGCATTTGCGCATGCTGGTCGAAGCCACGCTGGACTTTCCCGAAGAAGAAATCGATTTTCTGCGCCAGGCCGATGCCTTGCCCAAGCTCGATGCGATCGAAGCGCAGCTCGTGCGCGTGCTCGACACCGCGCGCCACGGCGCGCTCTTGCGCGATGGGCTCAAGGTGGTGCTGGCGGGCGCGCCCAACGCCGGCAAATCGAGTCTGCTCAACGCGCTCGCGGGCGAGGAGGTCGCGATCGTCACGCCGATCGCCGGCACGACCCGCGACAAGGTGACGCAGACCGTGAGCATCGACGGCATTCCGCTGGTGGTGATCGACACCGCGGGCTTGCGCGAAACCGAGGACGCGGTCGAAACCATCGGCATCGCGCGGACCTGGCGCGAAGTCGAGGGGGCGGACGTGGTCGTGCATCTGCACGATCTCGCGCATCCCGACGATGCCGAGAATGCGCGCATCGCAACCCAGATCGCCGCGCGCGCGCCGCGCGTGCCGGTGCTGCGCGTGTTCAACAAAGCCGACGTGCTCGAGACCGCCGCGCTCGAAGCGCGACGCCGCGCCGATGCGCAGGCGCTGTGGCTGTCGGCCAAGACGCATGCCGGACTGGAGACCTTGCGCGCGCGCTTGCGTGCGATCGCCGGCATCGAGGCGCATCAGGAATCGATCTTCATCGCGCGCGAACGGCATCTGGTCGCTTTGCGCGCAGCACACGATCATCTGCAGGCTGCACGCGCGCAGGCCTTGGTCGGCACCGCCGACGCGAACGACTTGAGCGACGCGCATCTGGATCTGTTCGCCGAAGAATTGCGGCTCGCGCAGGAATGCTTGTCGACCATCACCGGCGAATTCAGCGCCGACGATCTGCTCGGCGAAATCTTCGCGCGGTTTTGCATCGGCAAATAAGGCGGCGGGCGATGCAATCCAAACCGTGGATGCGATCACGCTGGGCCGGCTTTGCGCTGGCGGCTGCGGTCGCGGTGGCGGGCGCATCGCTTTGTGTGTGGTTGCATGCGCCGCTGCCCTGGCTCATCGGCGCCTTGTTCGCCACCGCCACGGTCTCGATGGCACACGGCCCGCTCGGCCGGCGCGGCTGGCCCGAATTGCATTGCCCGCTGGCCGTGCGCAGTGCCGGGCAATGGGCGATCGGTTGCGCGCTCGGTCTGTACTTCACGCCGCAGGTCGTGGCCTTGGTCGTCAGGCTCTTGCCCTGGATCCTGCTCGGCATCGTCTACGCGCTGGTGCTGGGTCTGTCGATGGCATGGGCGCTGCAACGCCTGACCGGCGTCGATCGCGCGAGCGCGGTGTTCGCGATGGCGATCGGCGGCGCTTCCGAGATGGCGGTGCAAGGCGAGCGCAACGGCGCCGATGTCGGGCGCGTCGCAGCTTCGCATTCGCTGCGCGTGCTCATCGTCGTCACCGCGATTCCGTTCGCCTACAAGTTCCTGGGCCTGCACGGCATGGACCCGTACGAGGCAGGGGCGAAGGTCGTGCACTTGGGCGGTCTTGCCGCGCTCGCGGCCGCCACGTGCGCCGGCGCCTGGTTGTTACGGCGCTTCGACGCGCCCAACGCCTGGGTGATCGGCCCGTTGCTGGTCGCGCTGGTGTTGACGGCGTTCGGCATCCATTGGTCGGCGCTGCCGGGTTGGATCATCAATGCCGGCCAGGTGTCGATCGGGATCTCGCTCGGCACGCGCTTCACGCCCGAGTTCTTTCGCGCCGCGCCGCGCTACCTGGGTGCGGTCGCGCTCATCGTGGTGGCGGCGGGCACGGTGTCGATCGGCTTTGCCTGGGTCGTGCATTGGGGCACGGGCCTGCCGATGGCGACGATGATCCTCGCCACGAGCCCGGGCGGTATCTCGGAGATGAGCCTGACCGCCAAGAATCTCCAGCTCGGCGTGCCGGTGGTCACGGCGTTTCATGTGATGCGCATGAGCGCGATGGTGCTGGTGATGGGCGCGGTCTATCGCTGGCTCGAACGGCGCTGGCCGCAGCCGCGCTGACCGCTGCCCGGGGCTAGTGTCCGGCGCGTTCGCGCCGGGTATGAAGCTTGAATTGCTCCGCGATCGACAACGACCGTTCGCGATCGCCGGGGCGCAGCGTGATGATGTCGTCGACCGCGATCTCGCCGGGCGTGCGCACTTCGAGATACCAGCCGCAATAACCCGACTGCACCATGAGTTTGGGCGCTTGCGCGAAGCCCATGACCGCGGCGAACTTGAAGCACGGAAAGCGCGGGCTGGTGACGACGAGTTCGGCGCTGCCGATGCGCAGCACGTCGCCGATATGGATCTGCGCTTCGGCCAGACCGGCCACGGTGAGGTTTTCGCCCATCGCGCCCCAGGGCAGGTCGGGCAGATCGGCATAGGGCAGCACGCCGTCGGCGCGTGCGGGGCCGCCCTCGCGAAGGGCCTGGCGACGCACGGTGTTCCAGAACGCGTAATGCTCGCAGGGGTAGGCGTATACCGCCTTGGCGAGGCCGCCGTGCACCGACAGATCGACTTGTTCGTCGCCCTCGATGCCGAGCGGTTGCACGCGCGCACGGCCCGAGGGGACGGCGCGTTTGACGATGCCCGACATGACTTCGCGCTCGCCGGCGCGCAAGGGCGCCGCGCGGCCGGTGTTGATCGAGACCAGGCGATGGTTCATGCCGCGGCGGCCGGCTCGATGGTGATCGCCGGCGCTACCAGACGCATCGTCACCACGACTTCGTTGCCGACCTGGATCATGCTGATCGATCCGCCGCGTCGCGGCAGCAAGGACTTGACCAGTCCGAGGCCGTTGGTCGAGCGCGTGAGCTTGTCGAAGCTGAAGCCCTCGGGCAGTTGCCCGTGATTGGCGATGACGAGTTCGGCGCCGTCGTCGGAGCAGGTGAGCGCAGCGCGCGCTTCGGTTCCGGGTGTGCGGTATTTGAGCGCGTTGGTCGCGAGTTCGGTGACGACGAGCGCGACCGGAACCGCTTCTTGTTCGGGCAAGCCGGTGCGCGTGAGCGCATTGCCCGAGAACGAGACCGGCAGGCGCGATTCGAGCAGGGCCGCGGCGTTGCCGAGCACATTGTTGAGCATGTCGGACAGCGGGATGGCATCGCGTGCGCGCATTTGCAAACCGTGCACTTGCGCGATGGCCTGGATCTGGCCGACCACCTCGGTCAGCAAGCCGGCGATCTGCGGGCGCAGGCGCGCAGTCTGTTGGAGCAGCCCGGCCACGCCTTGCAGATTGTTCTTGATGCGGTGATGGACTTCGCGCACGAGCTTGTCGCGTTGCTCGGCCATGTCGTTCAGGCGCTGCGTTTCGGACAAACGCTCGTCGGTCACGTCGTCGACGATGCCGAAGGTGAGCATGCGCCCCGCGCTGCCCAGATTGGGATAGATGCGCAGATGCGCGATGCGCTCGCCCCGGACCGGATGCAGGATGCGGAAATCGGCTTCGCCGTAGCCATCCTCTTCGGCCTGGGTGCGCATCGCGGTGAGCGCGGCCTGATCGTCGGGATGCACATAGCGCCAGACCGAGTCGTAATCGCGCGCGAGTTCGTCGGGGTCGCCGCCATAGATCTCGTGGTACTGGCGGGCATTGAAATACAGCACGCGACGCTCGATCGGATCGGCAAAGTAGATGAAGCTGTCGATGTGCTTGGCAAACAGACGAAAGCGCTGTTCGGCGTCGCGCCAGGCACGTTCGGCGGCATGGCGCTGGGTCACGTCGACATACGACATCACGCAGGCGGTTTCGCGTTCGGCCGAATCGAGCGGGACGCATTGCACCAGCAGCACGACTTCGGCGCCATCGCGGCGGGTATGGGTCGCCTCGGTCTCGAACGGTTGACCGTCAGTGATCGCGGCGGCGATCAGCGCCTGCAGGCGCTCGCGGTCTTCGGCGTTCGCGGCCAGGGTGTGCGGCGCGAGCTGTGCGAGTTCTTGCGCGCTGTAGCCGAGCAGGCGTTCGAGCGTCGGGTTGGCGCGCACCACGCCGGTGGCGGCCACCACGGCGATGCCAACCGGTACATGGTCGAGCATCGCGCGGATGAATTTCTCGGAGCGGTCGAGCGCATCGACGCTGCGCAACTCGTTGGTCACGTCGACCACATGCGCGATCGCGCCGATGATCCGGCCGTCGGCATCGCGCACCGCGCTGCGGTGCACGCGCACGTCCGGCGTCTTGGGGCCGGGCCAGCGGTAGGTGAGGATGTGTTCGGGCGCAGTGCCCGATTCGATGATGTCGGCGCAGGCCTGTCGCACCGAAGGGCCCACGCGCGCGCCGAGCAGTTCATCGGGGCGTCTGCCGATGGCCTGGTCCGCGCCGATGCCGGTGAGTTCGACCGCTGCGGAATTCCACAGGCAGTAGCGCACGTCGGCGTCGACGGCGACGATGGCCATGGGAGCGGTTTCGAGGGAGGCACGCAGGATCTGCCAGGCGTCGGTGTTCATGGTGCGGTCCGGTGTTGGAGTGCTTCGGGATTGACGACGGCAGAGAAGTCGCCGCGCGCATAGGCGGCGAGGTGTTCGAATGCCGTGCCGAAATAATGCTCGTAACTCGCTTGTTCGACATAGCCCAGGTGCGGCGTGCACAAGGTGTTCTCGAGCCGCAGCAAGGGGTGGCCTTGCAAGATGGGTTCGGTCTCGAAGACATCGAGCGCGGCGAATCCGGGCCGGCCATGATTGAGTGCGCGCACCAGGGCCTCGGTCGATTCGAACAACTCGGCGCGACTGGTGTTGACCAGGAGCGCCGAAGGCTTCATGCGGGCCAGATCGTCGTAGCGCACGATGCCGCGCGTTGCGTCGGTCAGGCGCAGATGCAGGCTCAGGACATCGCTTTGCGCGAACAAGGCTTCGCGGCTGGCCGCGATCTCGTAGCCGTCGTCGGTCGCGGCCGCGCGCGAGGCCTCGCGTCCCCAGATCAGTACGCGCATGCCGAAGGCGCGACCGTAACCGGCCACGATGCGGCCGATCTTGCCGTAACCCCAGATGCCCAGGGTGCTGCCTTTGAGTACGCGCCCGAGCCCATGATTGGGCGGCATGTTCGCGCCCTTGAGGCCGGATTGCTGCCACGCGCCATGGATGAGGCGCGACGCGTATTGCGGCACCCGCCGTTGCGCGGCGAGGACCAGCGCCCAGGTCAGTTCAGCCGGCGCGGTCGGGTCGCCCTGGCCTTCGAGCACCGCGATGCCGCGCGCATTGCAGGCCTCGATGTCGAGGTGCGGCGCGCTCGGACGGCCTTGCGCATCGCGCCCGAGCCGGCCGGTCTGCGCGATGACGCGCAACTGCGGCAATTTGTCGAGTAAAGCGCGGGTGATTTGGCTGCGCTCGCGAATGAGCACCAGCGCTTCGGCATCGCGCAAGCGCACCGCCAACTGGCCCAGGCCCTTGACGGTGTTGGTGAAGATCTTGACCTCGTGATCGGCCAGGGCCGAAAAACATGCCAAATGCCTCACGGAATCTTGGTAATCGTCAAGGATTGCGACTCGCATGGGGGCGGCTTCGCGCTTGAAAGGTGCTAGAGTGGCGGCCTTTTCCGGGACTGCCCGGCGAACGGCAATCGAGGTTGGCAGCAGCGGCTTGGCCGCCCGTTGCCTGGGCCAAAGGCCGCGAGTGGATCGCGGCGGTTCGCTATGTCCCGGATGGTAGCAGCCCACAGTCCGGAGCCGTCGATCCCGATGCTCGTTCCGCGACGCGACCAGAAGTCGCTCGAGCGCGCTGCATGGACCGTCGGTGTCCGTGAGGACGAGACTCCGACGGCGGATTCGCCACGGAGAACTCGATGAACCATCCCTACATCGGCAGCGTCGATCAACTAGCTGTTCCTGCCTACGTCAAAAACCAAAAACTGATTGCCTGGGTGCGCGAAATCGCCGCCCTGACCAAGCCCGACGCCGTTTATTGGGCCGACGGATCGCAAGAAGAATACGACCGCTTGTGCGGCGAAATGGTGAAGGCCGGAACGCTCAAGAAGCTCAACCCCGCCAAGCGCAAGAACAGCTATCTCGCGTGTTCCGATCCGTCGGACGTCGCGCGCGTCGAAGACCGCACCTACATCTGCTCGGAAAAGAAGGAAGACGCCGGCCCGACCAACAACTGGGTCGCCCCGTCTGAAATGCGCACCACGCTGAATGGCCTGTTCGACGGCTGCATGCGCGGACGCACGATGTATGTGATTCCGTTCTCGATGGGCCCGCTGGGTTCGCACATCGCCCATATCGGCGTCGAGATTTCCGACAGCCCCTATGTCGTGACCAACATGCGCATCATGACGCGCATGGGCAAGGCCGTGCACGACGTGCTCGGCGAAGACGGCCATTTCGTGCCTTGCGTGCATACCGTGGGCAAGCCGCTCGCCGAAGGCGAACAGGATGTGGCCTGGCCTTGCAACGCGACCAAGTACATCGTGCATTTCCCCGAGACGCGCGAGATCTGGTCCTTCGGTTCGGGCTATGGCGGCAATGCGCTGCTGGGCAAGAAATGCTTTGCGCTGCGCATCGCGTCGAACATGGGCCGTCAGGATGTGCTCGACGGCGGCATCGGCTGGCTCGCCGAACACATGCTGATCCTCGGCGTGACCTCGCCCGAGGGCAAGACTTATCACGTCGCGGCGGCGTTCCCGTCGGCTTGCGGCAAGACCAATTTCGCGATGCTGATCCCGCCCAAGGGCTTCGACGGGTGGAAGGTCACGACCATCGGCGACGACATCGCCTGGATCAAGCCGCATAGCGACGGCCGTCTGTATGCGATCAATCCGGAAGCCGGCTTCTTCGGCGTGGCGCCGGGCACCAGCGCCAAGACCAATCCGAACTGCCTGGCGACGCTCAACGAAAACGTCATCTTCACCAATGTCGCGCTGACCGACGACGGCGACGTCTGGTGGGAAGGCCTGAGCGAAGCGCCTGCGCACCTCATCGATTGGCAAGGCAAGGACTGGACGCCCGAAGACGGCAAGGCCGGTCGCAAGGCTGCACATCCGAATTCGCGCTTCACCGTGGCCGCGGCGCAATGCCCGTCGATCGATCCGCAATGGAACGATCCGGCCGGCGTCGCGATCGATGCGTTCATCTTCGGCGGTCGTCGTTCGACCACCGTGCCGCTCGTCACCGAAGCGCGCTCGTGGGAAGAAGGCGTCTACATGGCCGCGACCATGGGCTCGGAAACCACCGCTGCCGCCGCCGGCGCGCAAGGCGTGGTGCGCCGCGATCCGTTTGCGATGCTGCCGTTCTGCGGCTATCACATGGGCGATTACTTCGCGCATTGGCTCGACCTCGGCCATCGCTTGCAGGCCGGCGGCGCCAAGCTGCCCGGCATCTTCTGCGTGAACTGGTTCCGCACCGACGAGAACGGCAAGTTCGTCTGGCCCGGCTTCGGCGACAACATGCGCGCGCTGCAATGGATGCTCGCGCGCATCGAGGGCAAGGCCAGCGGCACCGAGCATGTGTTCGGCACCACGCCGCGCTATGAGGACATGAACTGGACCGGCGTGGAGTTCTCGCGCGAACAGTTCGAGCGCGTGGCGAGCATCGACAAGGCGGCCTGGGAACAAGAGTTCAAGCTGCATGCCGAGTTGTTCGACAAGCTCGCCGACAAATTGCCGGCGCGTCTGGCGGTCATCAAGGGCGAGCTCGAGAAGCGCCTCGCCGCGTAAGCGGCCGGACTTTCGTTCGGCAGTAAAAGCAAGACGGGGACTGCGCGAAATGCGCAGTCCCCGTTTTCATTGGTGCTGCCGGTGGGGTGCTCAGGCGTGTTGTGCGCCGACCGTGTCGTTCAGCGTCGGGATCGATTCCTTGGCCGGATCGCGCCGCGGCGGGTTGGTGGCGCGTGCGGCGGGGGCATCGCCGATCGGACGCACATCGCCGCCGAGTTCGCCGCCGTCCTCGACGACCAGGCGGCCGTAGCGGATGGTGCCGGTCACGCGGCCGGCGGCCTTGACCACCAGACGCGTGCTCGCGTTGAGCGTGCCGTTGAAGGTGCCTTCGATCTCGGCCACCTCGATCTCGGCGTCGCCGTCGAAGGTGCCGGTGGCGCTGATGCGCAGCGTGCGGCTCTTGATGGTCGCTTTGACATGGCCCTCGATGACCAAGGTGTCGCATTGCTCGATCTCGGCACCGTTCAGACGGATCTTGGGCCCGACGATGAGTTGGCTCGCGCCGGCTTCAGGCGCGGCGGAGGCGGCGGGTTGTGCGCCTGCGGCGCCGGCAGCCGCCTGTGCATGTTGCGTTGGCGTGGCCATCGGCTGTGCCGGGGTAGGGGTGGATGGCGATGGGCTCGCCGTAGCGGGGTTCATCCCGGCCGGGCGTGCAGCAGTGCCGGCAGTGGGGGGTTGGCCGTCGCGCGGATTTTGGAACCAAGGCTTGGTGCTCAATCGCTTCTCCTGATGCTTGAGGGTGAATCGGGCGCGCTCGACACGCGCGATGCGTGCGCCGCCTGAAATTAGCGCAGCATCCGTGCCATGGCGGACGCGGAAAAAAATCATCATCGGTTCAAGCACTTGGCGCAGCGGCGAGCGAGCACTTGCGGACGCGCGTGTCGGTCGACGGCGACGCGTTTGCGGGGCGTCGGCCCAAGCCCTTGATTTCATGGCATACCGACGGTCGCGCTCAGGCGACCAGGGTGCGCATGCGTGCACTGCGGGTTTCCACGGACCGGCTTACGCGTAAACGAGAGTGGACGCGCCGCAGCGCGGGCCAGCAGACTTGCTGCACGCGCGATCGACCATACCAATACCCAAGACGCGCGGAGTTGAGGAGACAACGACGATGCGCGCTGCATTGCCGCGGGAAAGCCATTGATGGCGACCCTGCGCTACATCACCCAGGTCAATTTCGATTTCGGCGCGGCCAAGACCCTGAGCGCGGAATGTGAACGCTTGGGCATCCGCCGGCCCCTGATCGTGACCGATCGCGGCGTGTTGGCCGCGGGGGTGATCGCGCATGTCCTCGAACATCTGCGCGGCGTGGTCCACGCCTTGTACGACGGCACGCCCTCGAATCCGACCGAAGCGGCGGTCGAGGAGGCGGTCACGGTGTACCGCGCGCACGAGGCCGATGGCCTGGTGGCGATCGGCGGTGGATCGTCGATCGATCTGGCCAAGGCCGTGGCCATCCTGGCCAATCACGCCGGGCATTTGTCGACCTACGCGACCATCCTGGGCGGCAGCGCGAAGATCACGGCGCAGACCGCACCGGTGATCGCGATGCCGACCACCGCGGGGACCGGCAGCGAGGTTGCCCGCGGCGCGATCATCATCCTCAAGGACGGGCGCAAGCTCGGCTTTCATTCCTGGCATCTCGTGCCCAAGGTCGCGATCTGCGACCCCGAACTGACTTACGGCCTGCCCGCGCAATTGACGGCGGCGACCGGCATGGATGCGATGGCGCATTGCATCGAAACCTATCTGGGCCTTGCGCAGAACCCTCCCGCCGATGCGATCGCCTTCGATGGACTCAAGCGTGCGGCCTTGCACATCGAGCGCGCGACCAATGACGGACAGGACCGCGAAGCGCGCTGGAACATGATGAGCGCTTCGATGGAAGGCGCGATGGCGTTTCAAAAAGGTCTGGGCGCGGTGCATTCGTTGTCGCATGCGCTGGGCGGTCTCAAGCTAGGGCCCAAACAACAGGGCCCGCATCACGGCACCTTGAACGCAGTGCTGCTGCCCGAGGTGGTGAAGTTCAACGAAACGGCGGTGCCCGACAAGGTGCGCGCGGTGGCCGAAGTGTTCGGCACGCGCGATGGCGGCGGACTGGCCGATGCGATTCGCACGCTGAATGCACGCCTGGGCTTGCCCTCGGGGCTGGCGGCGATGGGCTTGAGCACGGCGCATTTCGACGGCGTGATCGAGAACGCGCTGAAGGACCATTGTCACGGCACCAACCCGCGGGTGGCGAGTGCCGACGATTATCGGCGCATGCTTGCCGCGTCGATGTAGCCGGGACGCGTACGAATGGAACCGACCATGAGCGGCGATCAGGATTGCATACTCGAGACGCGCGGTCTGACCAAGGAATTCCGCGGCTTCGTCGCGGTGAAGGATGTGAACCTTCGCGTGACGCGCGGACACATCCACGCCTTGATCGGCCCCAACGGTGCGGGCAAGACGACTTGCTTCAATCTGTTGACGAAGTTCCTGACGCCGACCTACGGCAGCATCGTGTTCAACGGCAACGACATCACGCGCGAGGAACCGGCACAGATCGCGCGGCGCGGCGTCATCCGATCGTTCCAGATCTCGGCGGTGTTTCCGCATTTGAGCGTCATCGAGAACGTGCGCATCGGCCTGCAGCGCAAGACCGGATGGTCGTTCCAGTTCTGGCGCAGCGAGGCGCGGCTGGCGTCGCTCAATGCGCGTGCGATGGAGTTGCTCGAAGCCGTCGACCTCGCGGGGTTTGCGCAGGCCGTGGCGGTGGAACTGCCGTATGGGCGCAAGCGCGCACTCGAGATCGCGACCACCTTGGCGATGGAGCCCGAATTGATGCTGCTCGACGAGCCCACGCAAGGCATGGGGCACGAGGATGTCGCGCGGGTGACGGCGTTGATCAAGAAGGTCAGCGTGGGCCGCACGATCCTGATGGTCGAACACAACATGAATGTGATTGCGCAGATCGCCGATCGCATCACCGTGCTGGCGCGCGGTGCGGTGTTGGCCGAGGGCGGGTACGCCGAGGTGTCCAAGAATCCGGCGGTGCTCGAAGCGTATATGGGTACGAGCGATACCGAGCTCGAAGGAGCGCATGGATGAGCGCGACGATGAGTGCCGCGGCCGATTCGGTCGCCCGCCCGAGTACGCCGCCGGCGCTGGAGATCACCGGACTGCACGCGTGGTATGGCGAAAGCCACATCCTGCATGGCGTCGATTTGATGGTGCAGCAAGGCGAGGTGGTGACGCTGCTGGGCCGCAACGGCGCGGGGCGCACGACGACGCTGCGCGCCATCATGGGACTGACCGGTACGCGCAAGGGATCGATCAAGGTCGACGGCGTCGAGACCATCGGGCGTGCGACGCATCGCATCGCGCAACTCGGCATCGGCTATTGCCCCGAGGAGCGGGGGATCTTCGCGTCCTTGTCGGCCGAAGAGAACCTGATGCTGCCACCGCGCGTGGGGCAGGGCGCAGGCATGAGCATCGATGAGATCTACGCCATGTTCCCCAACCTCAAGGAGCGCGCCAAGAGCCAGGGCACGCGCTTGTCGGGCGGCGAGCAGCAGATGCTTGCGGTCGCGCGGATCTTGCGCACCGGCGCGCGATTGTTGCTGCTCGATGAGATTTCGGAAGGACTCGCGCCGGTGATCGTGCAGGCGCTCGCACGCATGATCACTGCGCTCAAGGCCAAGGGCTACACCATCGTGATGGTGGAGCAGAACTTTCGCTTCGCGGCGCCCTTGGCGGATCGGTTCTACGTGATGGAGCACGGAGAAATCGTCGAGAAGTTCTCGGCCGGCGAGTTGGCGAGTCGGCGCGAGACTTTGAACGAATTGCTGGGCGTTTGACGGCGCGCCCTCGATGCAGGATCAGGCCGGCCGCACGACTATTTGAACGAGGAGACTGGGCATGAAACTCAAAGCACTGACGCTGGCAACCGTCGCGACCTTCGGTACTGCGGGGACTGCGTACGCGCAGAAGATCTCGGGTGACGTGGTGAAGATCGGGTTCATCACCGACATGTCGAGTCTGTATGCGGACATCGACGGCGCGGGTGGGGTCGAGGCGATCAAGATGGCGATCGCCGACATGAAGGGCGAGGTCGCGGGCAAGAAGATCGAGCTCGTCTTTGCCGATCACCAGAACAAGGCCGACATCGCGTCGAGCAAGGCGCGCGAATGGTTCGACACCCAGGGCGTCGACTTGTTGATCGGCGGCACCAATTCGGCGACTTCGCTGGCGATGGCGAAGGTGGCCGCGGAGAAGAAGAAGCCCTTCATCGCAATCGGTGCGGCGAGTGCACGGCTGACCAACGACGATTGCACGGCCTACACCATCCATTACGCCTACGACACGGTGGCGCTGGCCAACGGCACCGGCAATGCGGTGGTGAAGGCGGGCGGCAAGAGCTGGTACTTCCTGCAGGCCGACTACGCTTTCGGCGCTTCGTTGCAGAGCGATACCGCGGCGGTGGTGCAAAAGGCGGGCGGGACCATCGTAGGCACCGTCAAGCATCCGTTGAATGCAAGCGATTTCTCGTCGTTCCTGTTGCAGGCGCAGGCGAGCAAGGCGCAGATCCTGGGTCTGGCCAATGCCGGCGGCGACACGATCAACGCGATCAAGGCTGCCAATGAATTCGGCGTGACCAAGACGATGAAGCTCGCGGGTCTGCTGATGTTCATCAACGATGTGCATTCGCTCGGGCTGCAAACGACGCAAGGCATGTATCTGACCGATGGTTGGTATTGGAATCAAAGCCCAGAATCGCGCGCTTGGGCGCGGCGCTTCTTCGAAAAGATGAAGCGCATGCCGTCGATGCTGCAGGCCGCCGATTACTCGGCCACGACGCATTACCTGCACGCCGTGGCCGCGCTCAAGGGCGACGATCCGGATGCGGTGATCAAGCAGATGAAGGCGACCAAGGTGAACGACTTCTATGCCAAGAACGGCGTGATCCGCGAGGATGGTCGGCATGTCTACGACATGTATCTGATGCAGGTGAAGGCGCCCAAGGATTCGAAGGAGCCCTGGGACTATTACAACGTCGTTCAGCGCATTCCCGGCGACGACGCGTACACCAAGCTGGCCGATAGCAAGTGCCCGTTGATCAAGAAGTGATGCATACGGGCGGCGGCGTGGTGCCGCCGCCCGCGCGATCCTTTGCGGCGAGTTGAGGACTCATGACGGACATCTTCGGCATACCTCTGCAGGCGATGCTGGGCCAGCTCTTGTTGGGGCTGGTCAACGGGTCGTTCTACGCGATGCTGTCGCTCGGGCTCGCGGTGATCTTCGGCATGCTCAATGTCATCAACTTCGCGCATGGCGCCTTCTACATGATGGGGGCGCTGCTCGCGTGGATGGGTCTGAGCTATTTCGAATTGAACTACTGGGTGATGCTCGTGGTGGCGCCCCTGGTGGTCTGGGTGTTCGGCATGGTGATCGAGCGCGCGTTGCTGCGCTGGATCTACAAGCTCGATCATTTGTACGGCCTGTTGCTCACGCTTGGGCTGACTTTGTTGATCGAGGGCGTGTTCCGCTCGATCTATGGTTCGTCGGGGCAGCCGTATCCGGTGCCCGAGGCGTTGGGCGGCGTGACCGATCTTGGCTTCATGATCCTGCCCAACTATCGCGCCTGGGTGGTGTTTGCGTCGCTCACGGTGTGTCTGATCACCTGGTTCGTCATCGAGCGCACGCGCTTGGGCGCGTATCTGCGCGCAGGAACCGAGAATCCGCGCCTGGTGCAGGCTTTCGGCATCAATGTGCCGCTGCTGATCACGCTCACCTATGGCTTCGGCGTGGCCCTGGCGGCGTTCGCCGGCGTGCTCGCGGCGCCGGTGCTGCAGGTTTCGCCGCTCATGGGCAGCAATCTGATCATCGTGGTGTTTGCGGTGGTGGTGATCGGCGGCATGGGTTCGATCCTGGGGTCGATCGTCACCGGCCTGGGACTGGGCGTGATCGAGGGCTTCACCAAGGTGTTCTATCCGGAGGCGTCGAGCACGGTCGTCTTCGTGATCATGGCCATCGTGCTGTTGTTGCGCCCCGCCGGCTTGTTCGGCAAGGAGAAATGAGGCGATGACACGCATGCCGCATCAGTTGGGGTATGTCGCCTTGTTCGCGCTGCTGCTGGCGTTGCCGGCGCTCGGGGCGTACCCGGTGTTCGTGATGAAGGTGCTGTGCTTTGCGCTGTTTGCTTGCGCCTTCAATCTGTTGATCGGTTTTACCGGCTTGCTGTCGTTCGGCCACGCGGCCTTCTTCGGCGGGGCGGCGTATGCGGCCGGACACGCGATGAAGGTGTGGGGCCTGCCCACACCGGTCGGACTCGGTTTTGCGATGGTGGTCGGCGCGGTGTTGGGCCTGTTCTTCGGCTGGCTGGCGATCAAACGCAGCGGGATCTATTTTTCGATGATCACGCTCGCGCTCGCGCAGATGCTGTACTTCTATTTTCTCCAGGCTTCGTTCACGGGGGGCGAGGACGGTTTGCAATCGGTTCCGCGCGGGAGTTTCTTTGGCATCTCGCTCGAGGACGATCTGCATTTGTACTTCGTCGTGGTGGGCGTGTTCGCAGCGGCGTTCTGGCTCATCTACCGCATCGTGCATTCGCCGTTCGGGCAGGTGCTCAAGGCGATTCGCGAGAACGAACCGCGCGCGATTTCGCTGGGCTACGACGTGCATCGCTACAAGTTGCTGGCCTTCGTGTTGTCTGCGGCCTTGGCGGGATTGGCGGGAGCGCTCAAGACGACCGTGCTGGGCTTTGCGACGCTGACCGATGCGATCTGGACCACTTCGGGGGCAGTGATTCTGATGACCCTGGTCGGCGGCATGGGAACGATGATTGGTCCCATGGTCGGCGCGCTGGTGGTGATTGCCCTCGAGAACAAGGTCGGCGACGTCGGCAGTTGGCTCGCGGAGGTGACGGGGGTCGAGTGGTTCGCTTCCTTGGGCGAATCGGTGACGATCGTGACTGGCCTGATTTTCGTGCTCTGCGTTTTGCTTTTTCGGCGTGGTGTGGTGGGCGAGCTGGGAGCGCTGCTTCGACGCATCGCTTCCGGATTGGTGCCCAAAAAAACATGAAGATGAATATGAATATGCGGCCTGAAGCGGATGTGCGGCTAGAATAGAGCTCACGTACGGTCTTCAGGGGCGGGTGTGTTCGAGCTGTTGGGAACGGGTGGGCTGGCGCTCGATGGCCCAGGGTCATTGGCATTGCTGCTGAGCGCAGCGTTTCTCGCCGGATTCGTCGACTCCATTGTCGGTGGCGGTGGACTGATCCAGATCCCCGTGTTGTTCAGCATTTTCCCCGGTGCTGTTCCCGCGCTATTGCTTGGCACCAACAAGGTGGCGAGCGTGTTCGGCACTTCAGCGGCGGCGCTGCAATATGCGCGTCGTGTGCGTGTCGAATGGAATGCGGTGTTGCCCGCAACCGCGGCGGCGCTGATCTTTGCCTTCGTCGGTGCGTTGACGGTCACTCATGTGCCGCCGGATTTCTTGCGCGCGTTGTTGCCCTTCGTTCTCGGGGCAGTCGCGGTATACACCTTCATTCGCAAGGATTTCGGAACATTGCATGCCCCCGCGCATCGGGGGCGGGGTGAGCGCATACGCGGCGCCGGTGTGGGCGGAGCGATCGGGTTTTACGATGGATTCTTCGGGCCCGGAACCGGCAGCTTCCTGATCTTCGTGTTTGTCCGGTTCTTCGGTTTCGATTTCATTGCGGCCTCGGCCGCCGCGAAAGTCGTGAACGTCGCCTGCAATGTCGCCGCCATTACCTGGTTCGCGTTGTCCGGACATGTGGCATTTGGTCTGGCGCTCGTCATGGCCTTCTTCAATGTGAGTGGGGCGATGCTCGGCAGCCGGCTCGCGATGGCGCGTGGTACCGGCTTTGTGCGACAACTCTTCCTGATCATCGTCGTATTGCTCATCGCGAAGACGGGCTACGATGCCGTCTTTCGTTGATAGACAGTTCTGTCGAAGGGTGCATTGTGGACGAGGGGCGGGTATTTGGTCGGACCAGTCTTGGCACCCAGGAAATACTTCAGAAGTCCGGTCGCCTCACCCAATCCGAGCGTCTGGTGTTAATCGTTCTGGGCGATCAGATCCGCTTCAAGGCATTGCATAGCAAGGTGCCATCCTTGTCGCCGGAGCGCGTTGAAAGCGCATTGGTCCGACTGGTCGAATTGGATCTTGCCTATGAAGTTCTGATGCCTGTGCCCGGAGATCCGCGCGAGCAGGCACTTCCGGCCGGGGCAGTACGTGCATTTCTCGTGCAGGGCGAGATGGACCCGGTCACCGTGATGGCGAGTCAGGAACAGATCGACATGACGGA
Source organism: uncultured Burkholderiaceae bacterium (assembly GCA_964448945.1). Lineage (GTDB taxonomy): Bacteria > Pseudomonadota > Gammaproteobacteria > Burkholderiales > Burkholderiaceae_E > CAXBRX01. Next base: position 15,286 of record CAYUYC010000001.1, on the reverse strand, counting down.
TCACCAGCGTGCATTGAATGACGCGGTAGGGCGGGTACTTGCAACGGCAGGCGAAAATGTTGCCGTTCCACTCGGAAAGTTGTTCCCGGAACTCAAGCCGGGTGGGCATGCCCGCACTGGGGCCGTCGGTCCCGATCGCATGGGTCAACGCGAACGCACGGAGTCCCGACTCGGAGCGCTTGAGCAGGCAATCGAAGGCACTCGCGTGCCGAGTCTGGATGCGCCACCCGCGCCGAAGATCAGTCGGCGGCAGCGCGAGGCGACGGGACCTGTGGAGCCGACCAACGAGGTGGTCATCGTCGAAGCCGAGCAGAACTCGACCGCTGGCGGCGTCATGATGTTGATCGGCGGTCTGGGCGCGGCGGTGGTGGTTGCGACGCTGCTGGTCTATGCGTTGCGATGAAAGGTTCCACGTGAAACAACAAGGGCCGCAATACGGCCCTTGTTGTTGTGACGATGGAATTGTCGCCGCTTAGTTCTTCTGCTTCATGGGGCAGGTGCTCAATCCCAGCAGCGTGTAGGCCGGGCAGAAACCAACTGCAGCGGTCAACAAGGGAACGATGCCGATGTAACCCCACATGCCGATGACGTTCGTTGCGGCCAAGGCGATCAGCACGATGCCGACCAGTGCACGCAGGATCCGATCAATACCGCCGACGTTTGATTTCATGGTCACCTCCAAGTTTGAGAGTGGCGCCATTGTCGGTGGCGCATGCGCTCGCGTCAGTTACTGCCGACACGGACTAAAACCGCGGGCGATCCGTTCATCCGCTTGCCAGACTCACATCCCGCGCTCGGCAATGTCACGCAGGCGAGAAGCATCGAGGATCTCAATCTTTTCCCGACTCAATGCGACCACTTCACGCTCTTCGAGCCTGCCGAGCAGCCGGGTCACCATTTCGCGGATCGTGCCGAGTTCATCGGCCAATTGTTGATGGGTAATGTGGAGCACGCGACCACGCCCGAGCAGGGCGTTGGCCAAACGTTGATCGAGGCGTTGAAAGGCCACTGCTTCAACCAGCCCCATGAGTTCTTGCAGGCGAGCCGAGAATTGGCCGAATACGAATTGGCGGAACGGCTGATACTGGGTGAATTCGTCGAACATGGGCGGCGCAAGCATCACCATGGTCAGCGGCGTCTCCGCCATCCCTCGGGCGGTGAACTCGGTTTCAGAAAGCAGGCAGCCCATCGAGAGCAGGCAGATCTCGCCCGGTTCGATGCGATAAAGAGGGAGCTCGCGTCCGGCTGTCTTGCCTTCGGTGGCGGGGGCTTGTTTGGCGACTCGAATCCGACCGCCCAAGATCAAGGGAAACCCGGAGCAGGGCGAGTGTTCGTCGAATAGGATGGTGCCTGCCGGAATCAGTTGCGGACTTGCATTTTCGGCGAACGCAGCAAAGCGTGCGGGCGGAATTTCGGCGAAGACCGGATACAGCGCTAGCAACTCTTCTTGTTTCACGTGAAACAACCTCCTGTGCAGGCTCGGAACGCTACCACAAAGCCCTAAGCAAGACCGCTGCCAATCGTGGAGTCACACCCCTATAATCCGCCGCTTTAATGAGGTGGGTGCATGCGGTTTTCTCGTGCTTTCGATGTCATCGTGGTGGGCGGCGGGCATGCCGGTGCGGAGGCCGCATTGGCGTCGGCGCGCATGGGTCAACAGACGCTGTTGATTACTCACAGCCTCGAGTCGCTCGGCCAAATGTCCTGCAATCCATCGATCGGCGGGATTGGAAAAGGCCATCTGGTCAAAGAGGTGGATGCGCTGGGTGGCGCGATGGCCGCAGTTACCGATGAGGCGGGCATTCAATTCAGAATCCTGAATGGGAGCAAAGGGCCGGCGGTGCGAGCCACGCGTGCGCAAGCGGATCGCAACCTCTATCGCAGATCGATGCGTCGTCGGCTCGAAACGCAATCAAATCTTCTGCTGTTTCAGGGCGCGGTCGACGATCTGCGTGTCGAGATCCGAGATGGCGTGGACCATGTCGCAGGCGTCATCACGCAACTGGGCGTCGAATTCAATGCCCGCGCGGTGGTGTTGACGACAGGGACCTTCTTGAACGGCTTGATCCACGTGGGCTTGGAGCACCACGTCGGCGGACGTGCGGGTGACCCGGCGTCGATCTCCCTCGGTCAGCGCCTCAAGGAGCTGCGCTTGCCGCAAGGGCGGCTCAAGACCGGAACGCCACCGCGCATCGATGGACGCACCATCGATTTTTCCGTCATGGAAGAACAGCCGGGCGATCTCGATCCGATCCCGGTCTTCAGTTTTCTTGGCTCGGCGCAGCAGCATCCGCGGCAATTGCCGTGCTGGGTCACGCATACCAATGCGCGCACGCATGAACTGATCCGCGGCGGGCTGGACCGCAGTCCGATGTATACCGGCGTGATCGAGGGCGTCGGTCCGCGCTATTGCCCGAGCATCGAGGACAAGATCCATCGGTTCGCCGACAAGGACAGCCACCAGATCTTTCTGGAACCCGAGGGCTTGGATACCCATGAGTTCTATCCAAACGGCATCAGTACCTCTTTGCCGTTCGATGTTCAGTTGGACCTGGTTCATTCCATTCGTGGACTCGAGCAGGCGCACTTGCTGCGTCCGGGTTACGCCATCGAGTACGACTATTACGACCCGCGGGCGCTGAAGTCTTCTCTGGAAAGCAAACACATCGCCGGGCTGTTTTTCGCCGGACAGGTCAACGGCACCACCGGTTACGAGGAGGCTGCCGCGCAAGGTTTGCTTGCCGGTGCCAACGCCGGTCTGTATGCGCAGGGCAAGCCCGCTTGGGGTCCGGGTCGGCACGAGGCCTACCTCGGCGTGCTGGTCGACGATCTCATCACCCGCGGCGTGACCGAGCCTTACCGCATGTTCACCTCACGCGCCGAATACCGCTTGAGCTTGCGTGAAGACAATGCCGATATGCGCCTGACCGAACACGGGCGGGCCATCGGGCTGGTGGACGATACGCGCTGGGATGCGTTCAACCGCAAGCGCGATGCTTGCGCGCGGGAGATCGAGCGTTTGCGCACGATCTGGGTGAATCCAAAGACTGTCTCGTCCGAAGCGGCGCAAACGGTGCTGGGTCAGCCGATCGAAAAGGAATATCGATTGGCCGATCTGCTCAAGCGGCCGAATGTCAGTTATCGCGCGCTGATGACCTTTGCCCAAGCGCGTGTCGAAGCACCGCCGTTTGCGCCTGATATGTCCGACTGGATCGCGGGCTCCGCGGACGAAGAGCAGGCGCGTCAATGCCGCGAGCAGGTGGAAATCGCGATCAAGTACGCCGGCTACATCGATCGTCAGTCGGAAGAAGTGGCGCGACATGCGCACCAGACTAACCAACACATCCCCGACGATCTCGATTACGCGCAAGTGCGTGGCCTGTCGATCGAGATTCGCCAACGGCTATCGAAGCAGCGTCCGCAAACCATCGGGCAAGCCGCGCGGATCTCAGGCGTCACGCCGGCTGCGATTTCGATGCTGCTCATTCACCTCAAGAAGGCGGCGAAATCGCGTTCGAATCCACGGGCAGCCTGACGCCCGATGCAGCTTCGCGCATTTCAAGCACATTTCATGAAACATCTAGCTGCTGCGCCGACCGCCAGTGATTTTGGCTCGGATCTCAATCGGACGATCCAGACCCTGGGCTTGTCGATCGATGCGGCCCAACGGCAACAGTTGCTGGCCTACCTGGCCTTGCTCGGCAAATGGAATGCCGCATACAACCTGACCGCGGTGCGCGATCCCCGCGAACAACTGGTGCTCCATTTGTTCGACTGCCTCGCGATCCTGCCCGCACTCGCCAAGTATTGGGTGCCCGGGGCGGTCGTGGTCGATGTCGGTTCAGGCGGCGGGTTGCCCGGCGCGATCATTGCCATTTGTCATCCTGAAGTTCAGGTGCATACGGTGGATGCCGTCGGCAAGAAGGCAGCCTTCGTGACGCAGGTGCGCGCTGCCTTGGGTCTGAGCAACCTGCATGCGCACCATGCGCGAGTCGAAGCGCTGGCGTGCGGACGCGATCTGCCCGCGGCCGATCTGATCATTTCGCGCGCCTTTGCATCGTTGACGGACTTCGTACGTCTGACTGCCCACCTGCGTGCGCCACACGGTGTTTGGGCGGCGATGAAAGGGTTGGTGCCGACCGAGGAGTTGGCGCATCTGCCATCCGCGGTGGCGGTCGATGCGACGTATCCGTTGGCCGTACCGCAACTCGACGCTCAACGCCATCTGCTGATCTTGTCTGCCCGCGCCGCGTGACGCGTGCGACACTAGCGCGCCCTCATCGCTATGGAGTTCCCATGTTCGGCATCACCGACTTCGGCGCATTCGTTGTCGCCGTGCTCATCTTCTTGATGATTCCAGGGCCGGGTACGTTCTGCTTGCTGACGTCCACCGGCAAAGGCGGGCTGCGCGCAGGCGCTGCGGCGACCTTCGGGCTGATCGCCGGTGATCAGGTCCTGATGTGGCTCGCCGCACTGGGTGTTGCCGCCATCCTGCAAGCGCAACCGGTGTTGTTCAAGGCGATGCAGTACGCCGGGGGCGCGTATCTGGCCTGGATCGGACTCAAGCTGGTATTGCGCAAGGACGGATCGGCGAATCCGATTGACATTCGACCGCGGCAATACGCACGTCAGGCATTTCTGATCACCTTGATGAATCCGAAGGCCATCGTGTTCTACATGGCGTTCTTCCCTTTGTTCATCGATCCTGCTGCCCATCGCGGGCTGGTGACGTTCGGCGTGATGGCCGCAACGATCGCCGGCATCACCTTGGCCTACTGCCTGACTTTGTGCGCATTTGCGCAGGCGGTCGCGCACAAGGTGCGCGCAAACCGGCGCCTGGCACAGACGCTGGAGCGCTTGGCCGGCGTCGTTCTCATTGGATTCGGCATCAAACTCGGCGCGCAATAGCGCGCCGCATGCGCTGGGTCCAAGAAGTCGTGCACAGCGCGGTTAAACTCCGCGCTTCTCAAGCGCTCATGCTATGGCCAAGACCTTTTGCATCGCCAATCAGAAAGGCGGCGTCGGCAAGACGACGACCGCGGTCAATCTTGCAGCGGGGCTCGTGGCCAATACGCAGCGGGTCCTGCTCGTCGATCTTGATCCGCAAGGCAATGCGACCATGGGATCGGGCATCGACAAATCGAAGCTCGAGGCCAGCATTTACCAAGTGCTCATCGGGACGTCGGACATCGCCAGGGCCAAGCGCAAATCGGAAAGCGGCGGCTACGACGTGATTCCGGCGAACCGCGATCTCGCGGGAGCGGAAGTCGAACTGGTCGACTTCGAAGACCGCGAGCAGCGGTTGAAGAATGCACTCGCCGCGCATCAGAACGATTACGACTTCATTCTCATCGACTGTCCGCCATCGTTGTCGATGCTCACCTTGAACGGCCTGTGCGCGGCCGACGGCGTCATCGTGCCGATGCAATGCGAGTACTTTGCGCTCGAAGGCCTGAGCGATCTGGTCAACACCATCAAGCAGGTGCATCGCAACCTCAATCCCGAACTCAAGCTCATCGGTCTGCTGCGCGTGATGTTCGACCCGCGCATGACGCTGCAACAGAACGTCAGCGACCAGTTGATGCAGCACTTCGGCGAAAAGGTCTTCAACACCATCATTCCGCGCAATGTCCGGTTGGCCGAAGCGCCGTCGTACGGCATGCCCGGCGTGGCGTTCGATCGCAGTTCGCGCGGCGCGCAGGCTTACATTGCCTTCGGCGCCGAGATGGTCGAGCGCATCCGCGCGCTGTAACGCCGCGCAGCGCGCTGTCACGCGGGTTGCGTGTTCTGCGCGCTTGCCGGTCGTATCCTGCAACTCCTCGATATCTCACCGACCAGGCCATGACGACAGTGCTGACATTGCCGGGCTGGATGGGCTCCGGCCCCGAGCATTGGCAAACAAGCTGGGAACGCAATTACGGGTGCGTACGCGTCGAACAATCGGATTGGGACCATCCGACACGCACGCAGTGGATGGCTGCGCTCGACGCGCAACTGAGCGCGCTCGACGACGAGGTGGTGTTTGTCGCGCATAGTCTTGGGTGTGCGCTGGTGGCGCATTGGGCCAGCGCCATGGCCGATGCACCCGAGCGATTGGGGCAGGTGCGTGGCGCATTGCTGGTGGCGCCGCCGGACGTCGAGCGCGCCAGTGCGCCCGAGGCGATCCGCGGTTTTGCGCCGATTCCGCTCCATCCCTTGCAGATCCCGGCCATCGTGGTGGTGTCGACCAGCGACCCTTTTTGCGGCTTCATGCGTTCGGGGTTGCTGGCCACACATTGGGGGGCGCATTTCGTCAATATCGGAAACGCGGGCCACATCAATGCGGAATCCGGGCTCGGCGATTGGGCCGAAGGTTGGGCGTTGTTGCAGCGCTGGCTGTAGCATGCGCGCTTCGGTCTGGCGGTGCGTCGCTGTGCCGCTGGATCTCCGGCACCGAACCAGCCGCATGCAGGCGCGCAGGGTTAAAAATGAATTTTCATCGATCATGACGGCACAGGTGACGTGCCAGCCTATGAATCATCGAACGCATGGCAACTAAGAAACTCAAGGGACTCGGGCGGGGCCTCGAAGCATTGCTCGGCCCCAAGGACGATGGCGCGCCGGTCGACGGCGCGGCTGCGGAGACGCCGAGCCAACTCGCGCTGACCCAATTGCAGGCTGGCAAATACCAGCCGCGCACGCGCATGGACGAAGGCGCGCTGGCCGAACTTGCCGAGAGCATCAAAGCGCAAGGTCTGATGCAACCGATCCTGGTGCGCAAGGTTTCGGAATCGAAGTACGAAATCATCGCGGGCGAACGCCGTTTTCGCGCCGCGCGCATGGCCGGACTCGATACCGTGCCGGTGCTGGTCAAGGATGTGCCCGACGAGGCCGCCGCCGCGATGGCGCTCATCGAGAACATCCAGCGCGAGGATCTGAATCCGCTCGAAGAAGCGCAGGGTGTCGATCGCCTCATCCGCGAATTCGGCCTCACGCATGAACAAGCCGCACAGGCGATCGGGCGCAGTCGTTCGGCCACTTCCAATCTGTTGCGTCTGCTCAATCTGGCCAAGCCGGTGCAAGACATGCTGCTCGCTGGCGATGTCGAGATGGGGCATGCGCGTGCGCTGCTCGCGGTGGATGGCGCAACGCAGATCCAGCTCGCGCATCAAGTGGTCAGCAAACAACTGTCGGTGCGCGAGGCCGAGCGCCTGGTGGGCAAGGTGGCCGAGGAGTTTGCGCTCAAGCCCGGCAAGGCGAGCAAGGCCGGCAAGTCGCGCGATGTCGAGCGCCTCGAAGAAGAATTGTCCGATCTGCTCGCGACGCGCGTGACCGTCAAGGTCAACGCCAAGGGCAAGGGACAACTACTGATCGATTTTGCGAGCTATGAACAGCTCGATGGTGTGATCGCGCGATTGCGCGATCAATAGCAGCAGCGCGCCCGACTCACTCGTCGCCGAGTTCGCGGGCCTTGATTGCGGCGCCGATGTCGCCGTTGCGCGCGGCGATCGCGTACCAGTACTGCGCCAAGCGCCGATCGCGTGCGATCCCGGTTCCGGTTTCACACATGCTGGCGTAGATGTATTGCGCGCCGACGTCACCGGCATTGGCCGCTTGCAGGAAGTAGCGCGCTGCTAGCGCGTCGTCGTGCGCGACGCCGCGCCCCAAGTAGTACGCGGTGGCGATCGCCACCGCGGCCGCGTCATGACCGGCATCGGCAGCGCGTCGATACCACTGTGCCGACGCGGCGAGATCCTTGGGCGTGAGCGTGCCGGTCTCGTAGGACTCACCCAACGCATACATGGCTTGCGTCAATCCGCGCTCAGCCGCGACGCGCAACAACAGGAGGGCGGTTTGCGTGCTCGCATCCGGAACCTCGTTGTTGGCGTGCATGACCGCGAGATTGAATTGCGCGAGGCGATTACCGCCCTGCGCCAATCGCGTGAACTCGCGCGCAGCTTCGACCAGATCGCCGCGCGCGTAAGCCGCGTAGCCGGATTCGATCGCGCTGGCTTCGGGTGTTGCGGGTGCCGGTTGCTGCGCGAAAGCAGGCGCGCAGAGTCCTACAGCACCCGCGATGAACAGGGTCACCAATCCGCGAACCCGCGCGCCAAGGCCATAATGGCTTCCCATGATTTCCCTCGAAGAAATTCGTCGCGCCGCGACGGCATTGAAAGGACAGGTGGTCGACACGCCGTGTCTGCACTCGCGCACCTTGTCCGACATCGCGGGTTGCGAAGTGTTCTTGAAATTCGAGAACCTGCAATTCACCGCCGCGTTCAAGGAACGCGGAGCTTTCATCAAGCTGAGTTCATTGACATCGGACGAACGCGCACGCGGGGTCATCGCCGCGTCGGCGGGTAACCACGCGCAGGGTGTGGCTTACCACGCTCAACGTCTGGGCATTCCAGCGACCATCGTCATGCCGGTTCATGCGCCGGCGGTCAAGATCGAGCGCACGCGCGACTTCGGCGCAACCGTGATTCTCGAAGGACAGAATTTCGACGAAGCCAAGGCCGCCGCTTATCGAGTGGCCGCGGAGCGCGCACTGGTCTTCGTTCACGCCTATGACGATCCGGCAGTGATTGCCGGGCAAGGCACCATCGGTCTCGAGATGCTGGCGGTACAACCGCAACTGGACACGCTGGTGGTGCCCATCGGCGGTGGCGGTTTGATCGGTGGCATCGCCGCAGCCGCCAAAGCGCTGAATCCCCAGTTGCGCGTGGTGGGGGTGCAGACCGAGCGCTTTCCATCGATGTACGCAGCAGTCCGCGCGACCACGCCGGAATACGGCGCCAGCACGATCGCGGACGGCATTGCCGTCAAATCGCCCGGGCGCCTGACCGAAGCGCTGGTGCGCCGCTATGTCGACGACATCGTCCTGGTGGACGAAGGCGATATCGAACAGGCCATCGTGTTGTTGCTCGAGGTGGAAAAGACGGTCGTCGAGGGCGCAGGTGCCGCCGGTCTTGCCGCGTTGCTCAAGCACCGTCCGATGTTTGCGGGCCGACAAGTCGGGCTGGTGCTCTGCGGCGGCAATATCGATCCGCTGGTGCTCGCCGAAATCATCGAACGCGGCATGGCGCGGTCCGGGCGATTGGCGCGGATCGCCGTCGCAGTGCGAGATGCACCGGGCGGCCTTGCCGCGGTCGCCAACCGGCTGGCCGCGCTGGGTGCCAATATCGATGAGATCCACCACCAGCGCACGTTTTCGACCCTGCCAGTGCAATCGGTCGAAGTCGAGTTCGTGGTGCGCACGCGCAGCGCCGACCATATTCGCGAAGTGGTGGCGAGCCTATCGCAAGATGGCTTCCCCGCCCGGCAGGTATGAGCGGGCCTAGCATGGCGCAGCCGTGTTGCGTCGCGCCAGGGTCGACAAGGCAACGCTAAGTGCGCGCGCGTACATCCGTGTCGAGTGGCGGACAAAAAAAGCCAAGTGGCGTTTGACGCTGCTCCGGTCAAACCCTTACAATCGACAAGTTTCGCAATACACCGTACGTTGCGCCGCGGCATCGAACCTTCGGGGGCGGGTCGTAGAGCAGTGAGCCGGGGCAAGCCGACCAGATCACGCCAAGGGCGTTGCGGGCGGCGCGAGCAGGAGTGGGGAGTGCCTTTTAGGATCGTTCGGTGGCAGGTGGCCGCGACATTGCTTGTGGCTGCGCTCGCCGGGGCGATCGGCGGCATGGCCGCAGCGGTATCGGCGGCCTTGGGCGGTCTGAGCTGCACCCTTCCGAATGCTTTGTTTGCCTTGCGCCTCGCGCTCGCGGCGACGCGGCCTGGCGGTGCGACGCCCGTTACGTTTTTCACGGGCGAGCTCGTCAAGGTTGCTTCCACCGTGCTGCTGTTATTCGGATCGGCTTGGTTGTACCGCGAGCTGTCCTGGCTGGCATTTGTAGTCGGGGCGATCGTGGCACTTAAAAGTTACTTTGTGGTTCTGCTCATCAGGAAGTAATCGCACGACATGGCTGCCGAAACCGCCCCCAACGCGTCCGAGTACATCGTTCATCACCTGTCGCATTTGTCGACGCACAAGCAAGGCTTCATCGTCGACATGTCGGTGGTGAACCTGGATACCTTGTTCTGGTCGATCACGATGGGTTTGCTCACCCTGTTCGTGCTGTTCAAGGCCGCGCGCAGCGCGACGGCGGGCGTGCCGACTCGCTTCCAGGCCTTCATCGAAATGATGGTCGAGATGGTCGAGGAACAGTCCAAATCCATCGTTCATGGCGACCGCAGCTTCATCGCGCCGCTCGCACTGACGGTTTTCGTCTGGGTCGTGCTGATGAATTCGCTCGACTTTCTGCCGGTCGATCTGCCGCACAAGCTGTTCGCGTTCGTTGGCCTCGATCACTACATCCATTACCACCGCATCGTCCCGACTGCCGACCTCAACGGCACGCTCGGCATGTCCTTCGGCGTGCTGCTGCTGATGCTCTTCTACGGTATCAAGATCAAGGGTGGTGGCGGTTTCGTGCATGAACTCTTCACCGCCCCGTTCGGCGACAAGATCGTGCTCTACCCGTTCAACTTCCTGCTCAACCTGATCGAATACGCGGCCAAGAGCATTTCGCTCGGCATGCGGTTGTTCGGCAACATGTACGCGGGCGAACTGATTTTCATGCTGATCGCGCTCATGGGCGCCACCAGCATCCCCGCGCTGTGGGGGCTGCATTTCCTGGCTGGCCTTGCGTGGGCGATCTTCCACATCCTGATCGTCATCCTCCAGGGATTCATCTTCATGATGCTGACCCTGGTGTACATCGGTCAGGCACACGAAGGCCACTGATCATTCGGTTTTAGGTATTCAAGCTCTTTTAGTTTCGCAATCTTCAATCTCGTGTTTTTCAACAAGGAGTCATCATGACGAACGTTGCTCTCGTTGCCCTCGCCTGCGGTCTGATCATCGGTCTGGGCGCCATCGGTGCCTGTATCGGTATCGGCCTGATGGGTGGCAAGTACATCGAAGCTGCTGCGCGCCAGCCTGAGCTGATGAACACGCTGCAGACCAAGATGTTCCTGCTCGCGGGCCTGATCGACGCGGCGTTCCTGATCGGCGTCGGTATCGCGATGATGTTCGCGTTCGCCAACCCGTTCGCCGGCTAAGCATCGGAGATCGTTCGTGTCGCGCGCGACGGCAACGTCGCGCCTGCACATGGGTTTGATCCGCGGGGTCGCGAACGTCGATGAGACGATTGCGGCGCCCGACATGCCGCGAGGAATACCGTGAATCTCAATTCCACCTTCATCATTCAGTGCCTCGTCTTCTTCGCCCTGGCGATCTTCACCATGAAGTTCGTCTGGCCGCCGTTGATCAAGGCCCTGGATGAACGTCGCGCCAAGATCGCCGACGGTCTGGCCGCTGCCGACAAGGGCAATCAAAGCCTCAAGGATGCCGAGGCCAAGATCGCCAAGCTCGAAGCCGATGCACGCACCCGTGCCGCCGAGATCGTTGCGCAGACCGAAAAGCGCGCGCAAGGCCTGATCGAAGAAGCCAAGGCGCAAGCCAAGGCCGAAGGCGAGCGTTTGTTCGCCGCCGCCAAGGCCGAGATCGACCAGGAAGCGCAGCGCGTCAAGACGCAATTGCGCGACCAAGTGGCGGCTCTGGCCGTCGCGGGCGCCGAGCAGATCCTCAAGAAAGAGGTCAATGCTCAAGCGCACGCCGATCTGCTCGCGCAGCTCAAGGCGCAGTTGTGATCGATCGTCGAAACGAGGAAATCGATCATGGCTGAAATTTCGACCGTTGCTCGTCCTTACGCGGAAGCGCTGTTCCAGGTTGCCCGTAGCGGCGATCTGGCGCGCTGGAGCGAAATCGTGACGGAACTGGCTGGACTCGGTGGCAACGCGCAAATGCGCGCTGCAATCGATGATCCGAAGCTCACCGATGAACAGATCTATGGATTGTTCACCGGTGTGCTCAAGGCGCCGTTGCCCGCTGAGGGTCAGAACTTCGTGCGCGCACTGATCGCGAACGGACGCCTGACGCTCTTGCCGGAAATCGCGCGCCAGTTTCGGCAGCTCAAGAACGCGCAAGAAGGCGTGGCCGATGCGGACATCGTCAGTGCCTTCCCGATGCCCGACGCCCAGGTCGCCGAACTGATCGGCGCGCTGGAAAAGAAATTCGGCATCAAGCTGCGCGCCAAGGTCGCCGTCGACAGCTCGTTGATCGGTGGCGTACGCGTCACGGTCGGCGACGAAGTCCTCGACAGCACGGTCCGCACGCGGCTCGAACAGATGCGCGTCGCATTGACGGCTTGAGGCCGACAGCGCCAACGACGCCCCAGGGATACAAATACGGAGAGTCAAATGCAACTCAATCCTTCCGAAATCAGCGAACTGATCAAGAGCCGCATCCAGGCGCTTGGCGTGTCCGCCGAGATCCGCAATCAGGGCACCGTGGTCTCCGTGACCGACGGCATTTGCCGCGTGCACGGTCTGTCGGACGTCATGCAAGGCGAAATGCTCGAGTTCCCGGGCAACACCTTCGGCCTCGCGCTCAACCTCGAGCGTGACTCGGTCGGCGCGGTGGTCCTCGGTGAATACGAACACATCAAGGAAGGCGACACGGTCAAGTGCACCGGCCGCATTCTCGAAGTGCCGATCGGTCCGGAACTGCTCGGCCGCGTCGTGAACTCGCTCGGCCAGCCGATCGACGGCAAGGGTCCGATCAACGCGAAGATGACCGACGTGATCGAAAAGGTCGCGCCGGGCGTCATCGCGCGTAAGTCGGTCGACCAGCCGGTGCAGACCGGTCTGAAGGCCATCGACTCCATGGTGCCGATCGGCCGCGGCCAGCGCGAACTGATCATCGGCGACCGCCAGACCGGCAAGACCGCGGTGGCGATCGACACGATCATCAACCAGAAGGGCAAGGGCATCTTCTGCGTCTACGTCGCGATCGGCCAGAAGGCCTCGACCGTGGCGAACGTGGTGCGCAAGCTCGAAGAAACCGGCGCGCTCGAATACACGATCGTCGTGGCGGCGACCGCTTCCGAATCGGCCGCGATGCAATACATCGCCGCCTACTCGGGCTGCACGATGGGCGAATACTTCCGCGACCGCGGCCAAGACGCCCTGATCATTTATGACGATTTGACCAAGCAAGCCTGGGCCTATCGTCAGGTCTCGCTGCTGCTGCGCCGTCCGCCGGGCCGTGAAGCCTACCCGGGCGACGTGTTCTATCTGCACAGCCGCCTGCTCGAACGCGCCGCGCGCGTGAACGCCGAATACGTCGAGAAGTTCACCAAGGGCGAAGTCAAGGGCAAGACCGGCTCGCTGACCGCGCTGCCGATCATCGAAACCCAGGCCGGCGACGTGTCCGCCTTCGTTCCGACGAACGTCATCTCGATCACCGACGGCCAGATCTTCCTGGAAACCGACTTGTTCAACGCCGGCATCCGTCCCGCCATCAACGCGGGTATCTCGGTGTCGCGCGTGGGCGGTGCGGCCCAGACCAAGATCATGAAGCGCAAGGACACTGGCGCCGGCGTGCGTCTGGCCCTCGCGCAGTACCGCGAACTCGCGGCCTTCGCGCAATTCGCGTCCGACCTCGACGATGCGACCCGCAAGCAGCTCGAGCGCGGCCGTCTGGTCACCGAACTGATGAAGCAGCCCCAGTACCAACCGCTGCCGGTGTGGGAACAAGCGCTGACCCTGTTCGCGGTCAACAACGGCTACTTCGACGACATCGAGGTCAAGAAGGGTCTGGACGCCGAGAAGGCCTTGCGCGAATTCGTGCGCTCGAAGTACGCCGCGCTCGTCGCCAAGATGGAAGAGACCAACAATCTCGACGCCGACGCCGAGAAGGCCTTGCACGACGCCATCAAGGACTTCAAGAAGACCGGAGCGTATTGACGCTGCAATGCGCGGCGCCGCTGCAGATTCCTGCGCGGCGCCATCGCTGACTTCGTCGAGGAAACCGAGCTATGGCAGGTTCAAAAGAGATCCGCAACAAGATCAAGAGCGTGCAAAACACGCGCAAGATCACCAAGGCGATGGAGATGGTCGCCGCGTCCAAGATGCGCAAGGCGCAGGAACGCATGCGCCATGCGCGTCCGTATTCGGACAAGGTGCGCAACATCGCCGCGCATATGAGCGAGGCGAACCCCGAATATCGTCATCCCTTCCTGGTCAAGCGCGACGAGGTCAAGGGTGCCGGCGTGATCCTCGTGACGACCGACAAAGGGCTGTGCGGTGGTCTCAACACCAACATCCTGCGCGTGACGCTCGCGAAGCTGCGCGAACTCGAATCGCAAGGCGCCAAGGTGAGCGTGACTGCGATCGGCAACAAGGGCTTCGGCTTTGCCAATCGCATGGGCATGAATGTGATCGCGCATCTGACGCAGCTGGGCGATACGCCGCATCTCGAAAAGCTGATCGGCCCGGTCAAGGTCCAGCTCGATGCCTACGAAAAGGGCGAGATCGACGCGGTCTACCTGTGCTTCACCAAGTTCATCAACACGATGAAGCAAGAGCCGGTGGTGGTGCAGTTGCTGCCGCTCACCAGCGAGCACATGGGACGCACCGCCGAAGAAAAGGCCGCGTACAGCTGGGACTACATCTACGAACCCGATGCGAAAGCCGTCGTGGACGAATTGCTGGTGCGCTATGTCGAAGCACTCGTCTACCAGGCGGTCGCCGAGAACATGGCGTCGGAGCAATCCGCACGCATGGTGGCAATGAAGGCCGCGTCCGACAACGCGAAGAGCGTGATCAACGAACTGCAGCTCACCTACAACAAGGCGCGCCAGGCAGCGATCACCAAGGAATTGTCGGAAATCGTCGGCGGCGCAGCTGCCATCAGCTGATCAGAATTGACTGAGTTTAGGAAGAAAGGGAAACACGATGAGTGCTGTGATCGCTGAAGGCAAGATCGTCCAGTGCATCGGCGCCGTGGTCGACATTCAGTTTCCGCGCGAAACGATGCCGGCGGTGTACGAGGCGTTGACGCTTGCGGATACGACTTCCAAGTTCGCGGAAGCGGGCCTGACGTTCGAAGTGCAGCAACTGCTCGGCGACGGCGTGGCGCGCACCATCGCGCTGGGTTCGTCCGACGGCCTGCGCCGCGGCATGGCGGTCAAGGGCACCGGCAAGCCGATCTCGGTGCCGGTCGGCACCGCGACGCTCGGCCGCATCATGGACGTGCTCGGTCGCCCGATCGACGACGCGGGCCCGATCGCCACCGAAGAACGTCGTGCGATCCACCAACCCGCGCCGAAGTTCGACGAACTGTCGCCGTCGGTTGAACTGCTGCCCACCGGCATCAAGGTCATCGACTTGATCTGCCCGTTCGCCAAGGGCGGCAAGATCG